>CAYUKT010000027.1:12272-13679 GCA_964445285.1 uncultured Bacteroides sp.
GATCTGGAGAAGGATCCTTATAATCTGATATTTTATAATGGTGAATACTATACCAAGAAAGCAGGCGTGGCAGATGATGCTGATCCGAAGGATAAGCTGTCTACAAAGATTACGGATGCGGCAGGCTGGCAGACGGCACTTCAGGCTATGGAGGGCATGAAGAGCGTTACCTTGAAGACTGCTACAGTCAACACGGACGGCAGCGTGAAATTTGATTTTAGCGCGAAGGTCGATCCACTCATGGATGCGAAACGTGAAGCAGGTAAAAACAGTTTCGGACGTGAATTGACGGATGAGAAGGATATCCTGAAATATGTCTACAATGTAGAAGACAAGGACGGTACCACATATACTCTGGATTATGTAGCGCCGGATGGTCGTGCACAGATTACTGCAACCACTTTAAAGTCCGGTTTCCCGTTAGAGTACAATACGGATAACGGTGAATTTGTCTATATCGGCACCCAGGGAAGCGACAGCGCAACACTGACCTTTAACCCGTCCGCTTCCACCCTGACAGGCGACACTGTGAGCCTGACACACTTTACCAACATTGATATCGATTTCTCGACTACGACCATGCTTAATAACGGTAAAGTATCCACCATCGGCGCTGACAAGGGAGCCGGCGATGAGGCCAATACGGGTGCCGGCAGAAAGCGCGGTGAGTTGATCGGTATTGAGGTAGGTCAGGACGGTAAGATCACCGCATCTTACGATAATGGTATCTCCAAACTGCTGGGGCAGATCGCAGTGGCGAACTTCGCCAATCCGTCAGGTCTTTCCAAGGCGGGTAACAATCTGTATTCCGCGACCATGAACTCCGGTGATTTCGATGGTATCGGTTCGGATATCACATCGGACGGCGGCACCATGGAGTCCGGCGTACTGGAGATGAGTAATGTGGATCTGTCTGCAGAGTTTACGGAGATGATCACCACACAGCGTGGTTTCCAGGCGAACAGCCGTATCATTACCACTTCCGATTCCCTGCTGGAAGAACTGGTTAACTTGAAGAGATAATAGGATTAAGTAACAAGGGAGGAACTTTCTGGAAAGAGAGTTCCTCTTTTGAAATTTTTTTTTGCAGTTTTGGAAGATGTATGATAGAATAATAAAGTTCCATGTTATGAGTTTATAAGAAAGAAAATATTGGAAGGAATTTACGACACTTGTAGGAGTATATAATGGTTGAAGTGACGAAAATCAATGGGGTCAAGGTATTGATAAATCCTGATCTTCTGGAACTGGTAGAAGAGACGCCAGATACGGTGTTGTCTTTTACGACCGGCCGGAAAATAATTGTAAAAGAAAGTAGACAAGAAGTGAAAAATTTAGTAAAATCGTATAGAAAGGATATTTTTGCAGACTAGTGTAAAGTGGGTGTATACATATGGATATAGCTTC
>CAYUKT010000028.1:0-4643 GCA_964445285.1 uncultured Bacteroides sp.
TTTTTATATAAATTCACCAAAAAAACCACAAAAAATTGTGGTTTTTCTGCTTTTCTGTATATTACTAATATCTGAGCCAATGGTCATATCTGCGCCAGCACAAAAATATCATAGATTGCTTTAATAGCCGTCTCAAAATCCGCATTGGCAACACCGATGATGATATTTAACTCGCTGGAACCCTGATCGATCATCTTGACATTGACATTGGCATGGGCCAGCGCAGAAAAGATTCTTCCTGCCGTACCGCGGGTGGATTTCATGCCGCGTCCAACCACGGCAATCAACGCCAGATCCGCCTCTATGTCGATAGTATCGGGATCTGCCAGCCTGTGGATGCCGGAGACCACCTTCTGCTCCTTATGCATGAACTCATCTTGATGGACAAAGACCGTCATGGTATCAATCCCGGAAGGCACATGCTCGAAGGAAATACCGTTTTCCTCAAAGGCCTGCAGTACTTTGCGTCCGAACCCAATCTCCGAGTTCATCATTTCTTTCTCTATATTGACCGCACAAAATCCTCTTTTACCGGCAATACCGGTAATCACATACTTGGATTTCTGACAGGTACTCTCCACAATCCACGTGCCGTTATCGTTGGGTGCATTGGTATTGCGGATATTGATGGGAATGCCCTCGCTCCTTACCGGGAATATCGCATCCTCATGCAGAACCGATGCTCCCATGTATGCCAACTCCCGCAGTTCCCTGTAGGTGATCGTCTCAATCCCCTCCGGTTTATAGATAATCCTGGGGTCTGCGATCAAAAAGCCTGACACATCCGTCCAGTTCTCATAAACATTCGCCTTGATGGCCCTGGCCACAATAGAACCGGTGATATCGGAACCGCCCCTGGAAAAAGTCTTGACGGTGCCATCCTCATAAGCCCCGTAAAACCCAGGCACTACCGCTGACTCTACCGCGGAAAGACGCGCCCTCATCAGTTTGTTGGTCAGTTCCGGGTCGTATTCGCCATCCTCTTTAAAACGGATCACTTCCGCTGCGTCCACGAACTCAAAACCCAGATACTGTGCCATGATGATACCATTCAGATATTCGCCCCTGGATGCCGCATAATCCACACCGGCCTTGTTATGAAAATTCTGCTCAATGACCTGAAACTCTTCTTCCAAGGAGAGATCCAGGGAAAGTCCTGAAATAATCTCCAGATATCTGTTCTTAATCGCCTGCAACTGCCCCGTAAAGTCCTGTCCCTTCTCAGCCAGCTCATAGCAGGCATACAGCATATCTGTCACCTTTGTATCGTCAGAAGAACGTTTACCCGGCGCAGAAGGCACCACAAAACGGCGCTCCTTGTCCGCACGGATAATTGTCTCCACCTTCTTAAACTGCTCGGCGCTGGCCAAAGAGCTTCCGCCAAATTTCACTACTTTATTCATATCAAACCTCCATGTCAGAACAGACTGCCGCCTATCGGCTACGCCATAATGCGGATTCTGTTTAAGCAGCCGCCAGCTTTTTCAATCTTTTCATTAAATTCTTTTTCTGACATCACCTGCGTCATAAAAGCGAACTCCTCCGCAATGCCCACATTCACTTCCGCCAGGGAACCGAACGCCGCCATAGCTGCCTCTCTCTGATCCCCCCTGACCCGCACAAAGAATTTGCGCTCTGCGGTGGAAATATCCGCCACATCTACTTTTTCCTCATCCCAGAAACACATGATGGTCTTGCCCGGATGCCTTGCACAGTCCACCACATCGGAGACTACTGCGCTGGCCGTAGGAAGTTTACCGGCGCCTCTGCCGTAATACATGGAATCCCCCAGCATGTTACCATGCACATAGACCGCATTGAACACGCCGTTCACACTAAAGAGCGGATGTTCCCTGGAAATCATGAAAGGCGCTACCATTGCAAAGAAGCCTTTCTTCGTATCCCTGCTCATGGCAAGCAGCTTGATGGATTTATCCATCTGCTTCGCATATTTAAAATCTGCCGCGCTGATCTTCGTGATACCTTCCGTATAAATATCCTCATACCGCACATTTCTGCCGGACATAAGAGATGAGAGAATCGCTATTTTACGGCAGGCATCATATCCTTCCACATCGGCCTCCGGATTCCGCTCCGCGTATCCTTTATCCTGCGCCTCTTTTAAGACATCCTCAAAATCAGCGCCCTCTTTGTCCATCTTCGTCAGGATGTAGTTGGTGGTACCATTCAAAATACCGGTAATACCGTCAATCTTCTCCGCTGTCAATGAATAATTGAGCGGACGGATAATGGGGATACCGCCTCCCACACTGGCCTCAAACAGATAATTGCAATGATTCTCCTTGGCAATCCTGATCAGCTCCGGACCATGCGCCGCCACCAGCTCCTTATTAGAAGTACATACACTCTTGCCCAGAAGAAGTGCCTGTTTCGTGAAATCATAAGCCGGCTTCGTGCCGCCCATGGTCTCACAGATCACCGTCACCTCAGGATCATTTAAAATGATATTATAGTCATGCACCACCTTATGCGCATAGGGGTCTCCCGGAAAATCCCTCAGATCCAGGATATATTTTACCGCAAGATCTTCCCCTGCTTTCTTGTTGATGTCCGTCTTATTGGTCTCAATCACTTCCACCACACCGCTTCCCACGGTGCCGTATCCTAATACCGCAATTTGAATCATGCCTTTTCTCCCTTAAAATAAGTACTTAATTAGATCAACGGATATTTATCCGTCAGTGTCTTAATGATGGCCTGTGCCTTGTCGATGCCTGCCTCACCCTCTTTGATCACAATAGCAATGGCCTCCGCCACCTGATCCATATCTTCCGTATTTAATCCTCTGGATGTGGCCGCCGGCGTACCCAGACGGATACCGCTGGTCACAAATGGGGACTTGGGATCGTTCGGGATCGTATTCTTATTGGCTGTGATATGTGCCTGGTCTAACAGTTTCTCCACTGCCTTGCCGGTCAGATCATAATTGGTCAGATCCACTAACATCAGATGGTTATCCGTACCGCCGGAAACAATCTTGATATCCCTTGCCTGCAGGCTCTTACACAGCGCCTGCGCATTATCAGCCACATTTTTCATATAGACTTTAAAGTCATCAGACAACGCCTCCTTAAAGCACACCGCTTTAGCCGCAATTACATGCATGAGCGGACCGCCCTGAATGCCGGGGAAAATCGCCTTGTTGAAATTATACTTATCCGCCACTTCCTGACTAGACATGATCATGCCGCCGCGGGGCCCGCGCAGGGTCTTATGCGTGGTCGTGGTCGTCACATGTGCATAGGGAATCGGGCTTGGATGCAGCCCTGCCGCCACAAGACCAGCAATATGGGCAATATCTACCATCAATACGGCGCCCACCTCGTCCGCAATCTCTCTGAACTTCTTAAAATCTATGATCCTTGCATAAGCAGAAGCGCCTGCCACGATCATCTTTGGCTTACATTCCAGCGCTATCTTACGCACATTATCATAATCAAGGAATCCATCATCATTGACTCCATAAGGCACACAGTGGAAATACTTACCTGACATATTGACCGGTGAACCATGGGACAGATGCCCGCCATGATCCAGGTTCATACCCATGAAAGTGTCGCCCGGCTCCATCACCGCAAAGAATACTGCCATATTGGCCTGCGCGCCGGAATGAGGCTGCACGTTGACATATTCACAGCCAAACAGTTCTTTGGCCCGCTCCTTTGCCAGTTCTTCCACCACATCAACACATTCGCAGCCACCATAATATCTCTTGCCCGGATATCCTTCCGCATACTTATTAGTAAGCGGGCTTCCCATCGCCGCCATAACTGCCTTGCTCACCCAGTTCTCGGAAGCGATAAGCTCTATATGGGAGTTCTGGCGATTCTGCTCGTCCACAATCGCCTGCGCAATTTCGGGATCTACATTTCTTACTTCATCTAATGAATACATTCCTTGTTCCTGCCTTTCTCTTGCTATCATTGCCCAACTGTCTGTTAGTATATCATAAAGGGTCATTTTTGCGCAATATAATCCTTTGTCATAATGGACAGAATTTCATGAAAAATTAAGAAATCTTTATGGAAATCTTATTTTGACTTTTGACCCTATTCTGTTATGATATATTTCATAAAAAAGGTAAATTTGCTTCGCGGCCACGGATGAGCGAAACATTTCCAATATCATCAGAAAACAGACATATATTCATGCATATATACATAGTGAATATATAATACTGATAGTAACTGACAACCCAATATTCAGATAAAGACAGGCAAGGATATATTATTATGGAAACTTTTATAAAAAAACAGGCCGCACTCAAGAATGGTATCATCAGATTCTGGCAGTCTTACAGACATGCTATTCCCCTGATTATTTACGGGATTATCTACATGACATGGTTCGGACATTTAGAAAAGACCGTCACCAGTCATTACAGGATCATCCATGTAGCGCTTGACGACCACATTCCCTTCTGCGAAGTGTTCGTTATCCCCTATCTGCTATGGTTTGCTTACGTGGCAGTAGTTGTCCTGTATTGTTTCTTTAAAGATAAGGATGACTACTTCAGGACATGTACCTTTTTATTTACAGGCATGACGATATTTTTGATTGTTTCCACGCTCTGGCCCAACGGCCATCACCTAAGGCCCTACACCATGCCGCGGGACAATATA
>CAYUKT010000028.1:4653-5305 GCA_964445285.1 uncultured Bacteroides sp.
CAAACCTCTGGCCCAGCATCCATGTGTATAACTCTATCGGCTGCCACCTCGCAGTCATGAAGAGCAGACATCTGGCTGACAAGAAAGGAATCCGCATTGGTTCCCTGATTCTCTGCGTTTCTATTATTATGTCAACCACGTTAATCAAGCAGCATTCCGTCTTCGATGTGCTCACAGCCTTTATCCTGGCAGCCATCATGTACGGTGTTGTGTATAGTTCCGATGTACTGATCCATTTTTATCATGGGTTACAGGGCAAACATAAGAGGAAGCCTGGAGTACTCTAAAAAACGCAAAAGGTTATTGCAAATGTGATTTAAAAAGCCGGACACCTGTTTACTTTACAGGGACATCCGGCTTTTATATTTTCTAATCTTTCTTTTACGCTGTTGCAATTTCCTACAGCGATAAAAAATATTAATTAAATTTGAAAAATCTCCTGCAGATCTTGTATCCTTCCACCGATATCTTCCTACCGCCTTTGCCCGGCAGGTTCATGGAACTTCCAAGTACGCCATATCGAAGCCTCATATACAGTCCCATATCTTTCTGCTTGATATATCTCCAAAGTTCTTCCTTCTTCTCAAGATTTTCTTCCGTACCGGAGCGTATCAACATAATAGAAGAAATAACCGTGATGATTTCCAAATAA
>CAYUKT010000028.1:5315-13458 GCA_964445285.1 uncultured Bacteroides sp.
ATAATTTAACATATAGTTCTTTAACGTGCGTCCACTGCAGATTTTAGCCTTCTTCTCCACGAAATAATCTACCATGATCTTATTGACCTTGATCTGCTGGTCGATCCGGCCTATCATAACGTTCTCATTGACAGATTGATCTTCTCTTCCTATATAATAGCGGTAGAAATTGACATCGAGATAATACATATGCTTCACAAAGGGAAGCGGCTCAAACACAAAAATATTATCTACATAGAATGTATGCTCCGGCAGCTTAAGCCCGCACTCCTTTAACAGCTTAGTACGAAAGATTACAGAGTGCATAAGAATATACTGTCCCTTATGAAAATGCCTCACTTCGTTCCAGCCAAATATCTTATCCTGCGGGAGCGCATGGCGGTATTTCATGACCTTATGCCTCTTTTCTCCCTCTTTCTCATAGACAAAATTGCTGATGAGCATATCCAGGGTGGACCCATCCGCTATAACCTCCCGCAAGGTATCCAGTATCTTATGATAAGCGCTGTCCTTCACCCAGTCATCACTGTCCACCACCTTAAAATATAGCCCGGTGGCACGCGACAGTCCCTCGTTGACCGCAGAACCATGACCGCCGTTCTCCTTGTGTATCGCTTTCACGATAGAGGGATAGAGTGCCTCATATCCGTCCGCGATCTCGGCCGTCCCGTCACTGGAACCATCATCCACGATCAGGATCTCCACGTCTTCACCGCCCACAAGCAGCGACTCGATACACTTTCTCATATATTCTTCCGAATTATAACAGGGGATTGCAATCGATAATAATTTCATCCTAAAAACCGTACCTTTCCCGGAAAACTCCGGCTAAAATATTAATATAGGAAGACATCCATTTTAGGGACATCTCTTACTTCTTTGTCATTTTAGCATAAAAGTATCCGGAATTGTTAATCTGTTTCTTATGAATTTCTTATTTTTTACCGCCTCTTCTCATATCCACATGTTCTGCATAGACAGCAAACGCCGAGGGAATCGGATAATTGGTCTTCGTCTCCTCCGGATTGATAAAAATAAGTCCCTGGTTATTCTCCCCGTTTTCCAGGCGGGCCAGTTCATCCACCCTCACCTCATACCCTGTCATATGCCATTCTTTATGCGTAAAAACATGTTTGGCCGGAGCCAGTTTACGGATCCTAATCGGTGACAGTCCAAGTTCTTTCAGATACGATATCACCTGTTCCTCATCCCGGTGTCCTTCCATGGACGGGAACTCGTACATACCTGCCAAAAGTCCTTTATCCGGCCTTTTGCAGAGGGCTACCAGATTGGCATCCTGAATGACCAATATTGTCTTTTCTTCAATATTCCTGGGTTTCTTCGGCGCTTTTTTCGGCAGTTCCATCACTCTTTGCTGTGCCCGCGCCTGACACAGTTCCCGCCATGGACACTCCTCGCATTTCGCTGCACCGTTAGGAATACATATCATCGCGCCAAGTTCCATCAATGCCTGGTTGAAGTCTCCCGGACGATCTGCCGGCATAACTCCCGCAAGGTCATCTTCCACCGACTTTTTAACCTTCGCATCCAGAATGTCTCTCTCATCCGCCCTGAGTCTTGACAGAATCCGCAGCACATTGCCATCTACTGCCGGCTGTGCCTGCCCAAAGGCAATAGAGGCGATCGCGCCCGCCGTATAACTTCCTATGCCCGGAAGTTTCAGCAGTTCTTCATACTTTCCAGGTATTTTGCCACCATATTCAGAGACAATCTTCATTGCCGCCTTCTTTAGATTTCTTGCCCGGTTATAATAGCCAAGCCCCTCCCACAATTTCAGAAGCTTCTCTTCCTCCACCAATGCCAGGCTCTCCACATCGGGAAGCGCCTGCAGGAATCGATCATAATAGGGCTTCACCGCCTCCACCCTGGTCTGCTGTAACATAATCTCCGACAGCCATACATGATAGGGCGTTGGCTCCTCCCGCCAGGGCAGAATCCGTCTGCCTGCATCATACCAGGCAAGCAGAGGCTCTGCGATACGATCAAGACTGTCCACAACAACCGGCACCGGTTCATCTATCGTCAGGCTGTCCGTCCCTACTCTGCAATCATAGGCGAGGATTCTCACGCCTGCATTTCTGGCGTTCTGCAGAGCTTCTCCAAAAGCCGGCTGAATATCCCAGGCAGGCTCCACATATCTGATGCCCTTCATCTGGATCACAAACAAAAGATAGGCCTCATATCCCTGTCTTCGTGCCTCAATCAATTCTTCCACATGCTTTAGTGCCCGCTCTGAGGGTGCATCCGGAAACGCCGCCACATCATTATGCTCCAGTGTCACGCCCTTGACTTCTATAAAAGCTTTTCTTCCGGAAGCACTTTCTATATAAAAATCAAATCGGGAGTTCCCAAAAGTCGTTTCCGGTCTGACCAGACTGACATCCTCATATAATCCGCCGCCGGCAAGCCATTCCCCCGCCGCCTTATTCGGTGCATTGGAATCCATATTGACCAGGCGGCCGTTCTTATCCACCACCACAAGATCATAAGCCGTAGACCGCTCCCTGTTATCATTCATTTCCAGATACACCTGTACATTGTCCTGCAAAAGTTCCCTGCATCTGCCGGTGTTCTTCACATGTACTTTCACCCGTTTTCCCATCAGTTCCACATAGGCGATAAACCGATTGGGCCGCTCTATAAATCTAGCTGGTACAATCTTATGATATTTCATATTAACTGCTGTCCTTCTTCTCTATCTCCCCGGAAACATCCCTGTTCTTATAGGGAACCCTCGCCGCCGGGACCACCTCGGAGGCTGGCCCTGTATGCACGGACTGATCGTCAAAGAAGATATGCGCCCCAAAAGCCTGCAATACATCTTTCTTGCGGATTCCTCCCAGGAAAAACACTTCATCGATACGCACATTCCAGGCTCGCAGGGTACGGATAACCCGTTCGTGGGCAGGCGCACATCTTGTGGTGACAAGGGCCGTCCTGATCGGCGCCTCCTCTCCCGCGACATCTCTCTGTAATTCTGAGAGCGTCTTTAGGAATTTGGCAAAAGGTCCTGCCTGCAGGGGATTATTTGCATTGCGCCTCTCATTCTCCTCAAACGCTTCCAGTCCCTGTTCCTGATAAATACGCTCCGACTCATCGGAAAATAATACCGCATCCCCGTCAAAAGCAATCCTGATCTGCTTGATCTGATGTTCACAATCATAGGTCTGAATCCCTTCCGTACAGATAATACCCGCCGCAATATTGGAATCTATCGCCCGCTGTACATCGTCCTCATAAGCTGACAGAAACAAATCCGTCTTGAAAGCAGTCAGATACGGAGCTAACGATGCGCCGCTGGCCAACACTGCCCTGGTGATATTCAGCCCATAATATTCGATTGCCTTAAAAACCCGCAGGGATGTATCCGGACTGTTTCTGGACATGATAATGACTTCCACCCGTCCTTCCCTGCCCGGCAGTTCATTGAGATTCAGCAGTGCTTTCACAAGCGGAAAGCCCGGTCCTGGAGAAAGCACATCATTCTCGTGCTCTATCTGATACCGGCAGTACGCCTCTACCCCATCCTCTTCAAATATTCTGTTCTCATAAGTCAGATCAAACAATGCCCTGGACGAAACGCCCACTACAAGTTTATTTTCCAAATCATAAGCCATAGGAAAACCTCCTGTCTAAAAGTCCAGCCCTCTGTTCCCTCATATCTTCCACGATCCTTCCGGGATTGACAGACGGCCTTCTTCCACACAGGAGTTCCTGTCATAAAGCCTTATCTTAATCTGTTACACTCAAATTTCTCAAAGGTGAGCAGACAGTTCCTGAGTTCCTCATATCTGTCTTCCACATCGCCCTCCTTGATCTCCAGATCCACAGCCACCGCCATGGTGTTGATCATCTCATCTGTGATCCGGTTGCGCAGCGCAGTGAGAATATTCAGTCTCTGCTCATAAGTATTCGCATCGAGAAATTCCAATACCAGAGGATCAATATTTATCTGTTCTTCAGGCTCTGTTTCACTCTCCTGCGACCATGCTCTGCCGGAATCCGGTATAGGCTCCGTCACCTGTACTTCCTGCTGATCAGCCGTTTTCTCTGTCATCTGTGCTTCCTTCCTGTTGACCGCCCTTATCGGTACCTGCATCTCATGCACATCAGCCGGCTGTTCAGCGGATTGTACATCATAGGGATCAGCCGTCTCATCAATATCCTGTAAAAGTTCAAAACGATATTTCTGCTTTACTTCCGGATACTTGACATGGTCTACTTCTTCCATAAACATGGAAAGCGGCCGCACATAAATCTCAAAAGTATCATACATAGCCTGATAAACTACCATCAGCTCCCTCGTCTCACTGTTCTTGGCAAGACAACGAATCTGATACAAATTACCTTTAAAATGTCTGTACATTTCCTGTGGTTTGGGATTGTGTCTCATATACTGCTCCTATCTGATTCATTATAGACAACATGCGACTGTGGACAACATGCTACCTAATAGTATAATCCCAATCTGTAGAAATGTCATTCCTTTCCCCTCGATAAATTTATCTATTTTTTGTAGTTTCTAGAACATTTGTTCTGTTTTATTATAGAACAAATGTTCTAATCTGTCAATCCATATCGGCAGACACATTATAGGGCTGGAGCTCAAATACGATTCCGCAGCCTTCTTCCCCTGCCCTTACCTGCAAAAGTGTCTGTACCAGCCTTTCCCGCTCTTCTTTTTCAAGCCCGTCTATCCGCCCGTGGTGGACAGCCACCGTGTACATTCTTCTTCCGTCCTTTTTCACCCAATTCATTGTAATGCCGCTGTCCGGGTATCCCTGCCCTGCGAGCACATTTCTGACATCTTTTTTAAATGTCTGTTCCCATACGGCATATCGTTCCTTTTCTCTGATATGTTCCGTGTTTTCCTTGCTCATCACCGTTCCCCTCACACAGAACGCAATGACCAAAACCAACAGTACCGTTACTATTCCAAACCCATTCTTCATCTGTACCACCTTGCCTTTCATCCAATCTTCCCTTACTTTACAACCGCCGTCTTCTATCTTCGACTGACAGCCTCCTGATATATTTGAAACCCTTGATGTGACTACCATACCACTTTATCAGTCCTATAAACGGGACAATGAAAAAGAGCAATCCAACCTTTTTTGCTTTTATCAGACTTTTCTGTTAGAATCATTATGGATAACAGAAGAAAGAGGTATCCTCCTAATGGCCGCCAAAGAATACATTGAAACCCATAATCCCGCATGGAAATTAAACAACATGGAGATCGTGGGATATAGCGCCATGAGCGACACGGCAATCTATGAGCTGGATTATGACAAAGAATACGAACAGAACTGGAACACAGACAACTGCGTACATATTGTGTATTTTAAGAAAGTCTTTGAATTGTGGTAAATTAATCCTATACCCTGAACAGGAGAAATGACTTTGAAAAAAGAAGAAAAAACCAACGCAATTAGATTATTAGAACAGAAGAAACTTACCTTTAAGGTGCATGACTATTCGCAGTCGGATGTCATAAGCGGGCCGGAAGTGGCCAGCTATTTAAACGAAAACCCCGACAGAGTCTTTAAAACCTTGGTTACAGTTGGTAAATCAAATATCCATTACGTTTTTCTGGTACCTGTAAACCGGGAACTGGATTTAAAGAAAGCCGCCCAGGCCGTGAATGAGAAAAATATCAGTATGATCAAATCGAAAGAATTACTGCCGCTGACAGGTTATATTCACGGAGGATGCTCCCCCATCGGCATGAAGAAATTTTTTACCACAATTATAGATACCAGCGCCAAAGATTTTGATGCTATCATCTTCAGCGCCGGCAAAATTGGTTTCCAGATAGAAATGAGTTTAGCAGACCTAGAAAAAGTCATAAAATTTAAACTTTGCGAGATTACAGAATAATGCTTATCCGTGCTTTCCGACAGAGTCGTTCGCCAAACGGATGCTTTGCATCCGCCTGTCTCACCGCTCACAGAAATAAACAGATTTCAGCAGCGCGATACCTGCGGATGTTTGAAAAAATCTATCACAAAAATCCCTGATATTTTCCCGGGAATACTGGCTCTCATCAGCATTTACCATATAATCGGCCTCCACAAGAATCTGATAATCCATTCCCTCAATCTGATTCAGCGTATGATGATGTCCCACAAGATAAGCGATTCGATCTGTCTGCTTCTCGATAAGGCCCGTACCTTTCAGAAATTCCCGTACAAGTACAGTCCCCTCCTGCTCCTGATATTTACCGTTGGTATTCCCGTATTTCTTTCTGCACAGTGGACAGGCAATGTCATGGGTGATTGCCGCTGTTTCCAGAATAAACTGTGTCTCCGGGTCCAGATTTTCCAATTCCCCTATTGTTCGGGCATATGTCCAGACCTTCATAAAATGATTAATATCATGAAGATTACCATCTGAGTATGCTATCATTTTCTTCATAATTTCCGATATACTCATCTGTTATTCTTCCACCGGTTTAAATCTGTCAAAAACTTTTTCCCCACAACATACATGCCTGGAACCGTCTGCCTCCGTAATAATATAATCGCCTTCTCCAATAAAGGTCTTACCTCTCCTGTGAAGGATATAAGGACAGACAATCGCTCCGTTTTCCTTCTTAATCTGAATCAGGGAATCTGTGACAAACCAGCCTCTTGTCACCACATCCGTCCAGGGTTCAAAACCGTCCTCCATGCCCTTTCCCACCTCATACTTCTCCACATTTACCTCAAATGACACACGCACACACTTCATATTCTTCCTCCTTTTATACATTATCCGTTGTTATTCCGCAAGCGCCTTTTGAATCGCCCTCATCAATTCCTCATAAGTCTCATATGCCGGAAGCTGCGGATAATCTTTCTTAATCTGTTCCGTACTCCTGAATAAAAATCCGGCCTTGCTGGCCAGAATCATTGCCAGATCGTTATGGCTGTCACCGCTGGCGATTGTCTCATAGCCGATAGACTGCAATGCCTTAACTGTAGTAAGTTTGGAGTTTTCAATCCGCATCTTAAAACCCGTGATCTCCCCATCCGGAGCCACTTCCAGGGAATTACAAAAGATAGTCGGCCATCCCAGTTTCTCCATTAACGGTCCCGCAAACTGCGTGAATGTATCACTGATGATAATGACCTGCGTAATGCTCCGCAGTTCATCCAGAAATTCCTTCGCCCCGGGAAGCGGATCTATCTTGGCAATGGTCTCCTGGATTTCTTTCAGACCAAGCCCGTGTTCCCGCAAAATCCCCAGCCGCCAATTCATCAGTTTATCATAATCAGGTTCATCCCTGGTCGTCCTTGTCAGTTCCGGAATCCCGCTTTCTTTAGCAAAAGCAATCCAGATTTCTGGCACCAATACTCCCTCCAGGTCCAGACATACAATCTTCATATTTGTTACTCTCCTCCAGATTCCTAAAGTATACAGAAGAATAATACAACGCCAGTGCAAATATTTTTCCTTACAATTTAGTATACCCCATCCACCCACTTGTCCGCAACTATAATTTATTTCACAAACCTGCTGTATTACAAAAGGAAAAATGCGCTGATGACTATTTTCTCATTCCCTACCTTAAAAGACGCAGGCCAAACAGCCTGCGTCCTTCGCATTTATGACTTCCTGCAAGTATTTAGAATTTACCGTTCTGTCTGCTCTGTCATAATTCCCCAGCGAATTCCAAATTTATCTACAAAAACTACCCGACAGGAACTATAGGGTGTAGCTTCCATTTGATATATTGTTTTGCTTCCTTCTTTCATGACTTCATATGCTCTTTGTACCTCTTCTTTGGTATCATACATAATAGTGAGAAAATTTGAATAGCAAGTTTGAAATTCGATATCCACATGGTCACTCATAATGATTCTTTGATTTTCCAACACAAGTTCCGAATGGTATATATATATTCTTTTTGGTTTTCTTTCAGTAAAGAATTATATTCAGGGTCATTCGCCTCTCCATATGTAATCATACAGCTAATCTTTCCATGAAATGCCTTTTCATACATTTGAATTGCTTCCCGACAATTTCCTCCAAAGTTTAGTGTAGGTACAATCTGCATTTTGTTCTCCCTTTTCATGAAATCCCGATTGTATAATCACTTAATTTAAGGGTTTCATTAGCTGTTATATTTTATTAATAA
>CAYUKT010000029.1:0-2220 GCA_964445285.1 uncultured Bacteroides sp.
ATGATAACCCTCCAGCTATAAATTGCCACCCCATATAGGTAAGCGCAAAATCTTTCATACCATAGTATACAATATTTTACGTGGCAATAAAAGGATTATTTTGAAATTTAGCGGCGATATTGTAATCTGATTTTATCCGCAATCAGGGCGATGAACTCCGAGTTGGTCGGCTTTCCCTTCCCTGTATTGATCGTATAGCCAAAAAGTGCGTCAAGCGTCTCCATCCTGCCTCTGGACCAAGCCACCTCTATAGCATGCCGTATGGCGCGTTCCACCCGGCTGGGCGTGGTCTGATACTTCTTCGCAATGGTAGGATAAAGAACCTTGGTGATCGAACCGAGCATCTCCACATCCGTCACCGACATCATGATGGCCTCCCGCAGATATTGGTAGCCCTTGATATGTGCCGGGACGCCGATCTCATGAATCATGTCTGTCACATCTTTCTCCAGATCCCTTGCCACAGTCTCTGTCACTGCCGGCACCACAGCCGATGCCTCCTGGTCCACCTCGCCTGACGGAACCGTGATCATGATCTGGAACTCCTTATTCGTGCTTATCAGATTATTTATGATCCTGTAAAACTGCTCCTGATCCCGCGTTGCTGTCACATTTAAAGTCTCCATTTGTTTCCTCCGTTTTCCCCTTTTACTGTACTGACTTAACACGAATTCCTCTGACGCCTGTTTATGACATCTTAGATACGTGCGTGGAACATTTAGAAACTCTCAAACCACGTTTTTGCTGCCCTAAAGTTTCTTAATGTTCACCTAACCATTATTATAAACAATAGTCGGTGTCTGGGAAATATTTAGGCATCGCATTACTATGCTTTCGGAGACCTTCTCCCATAGCCGGTGACAATGGCGATCACCAGTATCACCAGCATACAAATCGAATAATAATTGACAAAAGGAATCTGGGCCGGCGCCACCGAAAACGCCTCCCCGAACTGGGCCGCCTGTTGGGCCGGAATCACACAGTGCACCGTCCAGGGCGCCAGGAAACAGAACACACACCCCGTACAATCTAAAAGATTGGCCCGGCGGTAACGATCCACCCCCGCCTGTTCCCCGATCTCATTCACCAAGTCGCCCAAAGCCACGATCGCCACAGAAATAACACCCGTAATCATACTGAGGATTCCCGTGGAAAGTACGATTGTCGCTTCCGTACTCCGCTCACTTTTGGCAAAACGCTGCAAGAGCAATCCC
This sequence comes from uncultured Bacteroides sp., assembly GCA_964445285.1. Classification (GTDB taxonomy): domain Bacteria; phylum Bacillota; class Clostridia; order Lachnospirales; family Lachnospiraceae; genus UBA3282. The sequence goes on from CAYUKT010000029.1 coordinate 1,215, forward strand.
ACATCCTCAAACAGGCCGCTTTTTTCCATCACCCCCAGCAGGGCGAACACCGCGATCAGCATGGCCACCGTGCCTGCCGTCCCGCCGATGGCTTCCGTCACCAGACCTGTCACGGTAAAACCGCCCGGAAAAGCCACCAGATCCGCTGCCTTATAGATGCCGCTTATCAGTCCCGCCGCAATCCCAGCCAGGATTCCATAGGACAAGGCCGCGATCAGATGCCTGCGCATCAGGCAGAAAACCACAATGGTTACCGGCACCACCAGCATCACCAGACTCAAAGGGCAAACCGCCGCCTCCCCGTTTCCTTCCAAAACAAGCCCCGCATTCCCCGTCTTCGTAAAAAGCAGGAATAGAACAAGCGCCCCCAGTGCCGCCGGGATACTGTAACGCATCCTGGTCCTGACTACCATACCCAGATCTGCGCTCTGGGTGGAAGAAGAGGCGATCGTTGTATCGGAAATCGGTCCCAGATTATCGCCAAAAGCCGCTCCTGACACGATAGCCCCGATCATATACTGCGGCGCCACCCCCGCCATGACACCCACTGGAAACAAAATCGGGATCACCACAAAATAGGTCCCCACCGATGTGCCCGTGGAAAAGGCCAAAAGACAGGTGATCAAAAAGGCTGCCGCCACAAACAGTCTGCCTGTAAAACCGATCGCCACCACATACCCGGCAATGGTCTGTACCATGCCGCTCGCCGAGATCAGCTTGCCGGAAACTGCCGCCAGCATCACCGCCAGCACGATGACAGCAAACATTGGTTTACATAATCCATATACAATAGCCTCTCCATAACACTTGTCATCTTTTGTAAAAAGCGCTCCCACAACCAGCGCCGCAAAGAAAGCTATCACATAACCATTCACATTAGACTGACTGCAGGCCGCCCACAAAATCACAGCCGCCGCCGTGAAAAGCGGCATCATCCTGCCCAAAGCCCCCAGTCTGAATTCTAATCGCTCTGTTTTCGTTTTCATGATCGTCCCCCACACTTTCT
>CAYUKT010000029.1:2320-7544 GCA_964445285.1 uncultured Bacteroides sp.
TTCCTTACACCTCCCTCCTGAATGTTGGTGTAATATCATAGTATCAAACATACGTTCTGTTGTAAAGATGTAATATTTCCCTTATTCAGTGCGTCAACATCTCCTCAATAAAAATCCCATACCCTTTGGTGGAATCATTCACCAGCACATGGGTCACCGCACCCGCCAGTTTACCATTCTGGATGATGGGACTGCCGCTCATGCCCTGGATAATCCCTCCGGTGAGCGTCAAAAGCTTCTCGTCTGCCACTCGGATGACGATTCCCCGGTTTACATTTTCGTGTTCCAGATTGACTTCTACAATTTCCACATCATAAAACTCCGGCTCCCCGGAGACGGAACAGATAATCTGCGCGGGTCCCAGTTCTATCTCCTGTTTTAAAGCAATGGGGATGGGTTCATAGCTGGATTTCTCCATGCGGCTCTCATCGCAGATCCCGAAGATACCTTCCGCCGTATTCTCGGTGATCTCCCCAATCACGTTATCGCTGTCATATTCGATGTAACCCGTCAGTTCCCCCGGTGCGCCATTGGCGCCCCTGGTAATTCCCACAATCTCTGTCTTATACAACATCCCTTCTTCCAAGTTCATCAGGATGGAAGTATCCACATCATTGATACCGTGTCCCAGCGCCCCAAAAGTATGATCCGTCCCCTCATAGGTCATGGTCCCGATGCCTTGGGCATTGTCCCGTATCCATATGCCGAGTTTCCACTCATTGCTCTTATTGATGTCAGGCTCTATCACAACATCTGTTATTTCATCATTTCTCCTGATGGTCAGCACCATATCTTCTCCCTCAGACTCCTCCACCAGCCTGATCAGCTGCTTCTTGTTTTCCACTTTTTCTCCATCAATCTTCAGAATATAATCTCCTTTTTGCAGTGCATATTTAGCGGGCGACACAGTCTCCCCGCTGCTGTTCTCAAATTCACCGACACCTACCACCAGCACCCCGTTGGTCTTGACATAAATACCGATAGGGATGCCGGAAGGAATCAGCATTTTATCCTGGATTACCTGGATATCCACATTTTTATAAGGAAGAACACCGAACAATTTCAGATCCATCTGGTAAGAATCAATCGCATTTGCACTGACTTTGACCGTATGTGCAAAATCCACTTGGATGCTTCTTGCCGCACCCTCCGCTTCCACGACCTCGGAATCCGCCAGTTCTGTCACGGAAGATACCTGTGCCGCTTCTTCCGGTATCCGATAAATCTCCCCGGATACGGGAACCCTGAAGTCCAGTTCCTGTTCCACCCCGGCACGAATCTTGATGGTGGAAGGGATCTTATCCCAATAGGTAAAATAAATAGTCACGATCAGCGCCGCCACACCGGCAAAGAGTAGAATATATAAAAAGCCTCTGTATTTTTTCTCTTGTTTTTTGGTCATATATATCAAATCGCTCAATTTTCCATTCCTCGTCTTTCCTATTTTCTTAACAGAAAAAGGACACACATTACAGTATGTCCTTTCTAGTATATGAAAAATCCGATTTTTTAATTTAATATTGTTTTGTTTTTCTTGCCAAATCTTTCATTTCCTCAGCATTTTTTAAAACACTCTCCGTAATCTGCGCACTGCCGAGCATTCTGGCAAGTTCCTCTACGCTCTCGCGCTCTTCCAGCCTGCGGATATCGGTGATAGACCTGTCGTTGGCCACCTGTTTTTCTATATAAAAATGGGTATCCGCCATGGCCGCGATCTGCGGTAAATGGGTAATGCAGATCAGCTGATGGCCCTTTCCTAAAATTCCCATTTTTTCAGAAACTTTCCAGGCCGTCCTGCCGCTGATCCCGGTATCTATCTCGTCAAATATCAGTGTCTCGATCTCGTCCTTATCTGCCAGCACGGTCTTTAACGCCAGCATGATCCTGGACAATTCACCGCCGCTGGCCACCTGTGTCAGTTCCTTTAACGCCTCCCCGGTGTTGGTAGAGATCAGAAACGTCACCTGGTCATAGCCGTTTTCTCCCACACTCTCTTCACTGGGCGATACCTGAATCTGAAAGGCGACATGATCAAAATTTAAATCCGCAAGCGCCCTTCTCATTTCTTCCGATAAGATATCGGCATTTTTGACACGGAGCTCTGAAATTTCCCTGCATAGCGCCAAAACTTCCTGATATAAAGTATCCGCTTTTTCCGATAATTCTATCCGATACACATCATAATCCTGATATTTGCTGATGGTTTCCTGCGCTTTTTCATAATAAGCAAGAATCTCCTCCACCGTATTTCCATATTTTGACTTTAAATGATTGAGCAGATTGAGTCTTCTCTCTGTCTGATCAAACAGCTGCGCGTCAAATTCCAGATTGGAAAGATATTCCGCCAGAGCCCTGTTATAGTCATTGAGCAGGCTGTCCATGTCCAAAAGCTGCTGTTCAAATTCCTGCAGGGCACCGTCATAGGCAGACACGCCGCGGATTTCTTTGAGGGCGCGTCCCATCAGGCTTCCCATGCCGTTATCTTCATAACCGCACAGGCCATGGACATTCACTACCGCTTCCCTGATCTTCTGGGCATAGAGCATTTTCTGATAGGCTTTCTCTACCTCTTCATCTTCTCCCACGGTGAGGGCCGCCTCCGCAATCTCCTTACACTCGAACTCGGCCAGGGATATCTCCCGCCTGCGAGTCTCCTCATCCACCGTATTGGAAAGCAGTTTTTCCCTAACTTTTTTATACTGTCTGTAACGTTCCCTGAGCGCAGCCTTCTGCCCTTCCAGTTCCTCACCTGCATAGGCGTCCAGGATCTCCATCTGTCTGGCTGCCTGCAGCAGGGACTGATGCTCATGCTGCCCATGGATGTCGATCAATATCTCCGCCAGCTGCTTAAGCTGTCTGGCCGTCACAGTCTCCCCGCACACCTTGCACACGCTGCGGCCCGGCATAATCTTTCTCTGTATGATCACCTGGCCTTCCTCTATGGGAAGTTCCAGTTCCTGTATCGCCCGGCACTGTCTTTCATTCTCCACCCCAAAAGTCAGTTCCACCAGGGCATACTCCGCACCGGACCGTATCATCTCTTTATCCGCCTTGGCACCCAACGCCAGGTTGATGGAACCGATGATGACAGATTTGCCGGCGCCGGTCTCACCTGTCAGAATATTAAGTCCCTCTGTAAATGAAACTTCCGTCTCATCGATCAGGGCCAAATTTTTCACATGTAAACTCTGTAACATTTTTATCCCCGTTTCCTGGAATATTTCCTGCTGTCGGCAGGTTTCTCATATCCGCCGCTCCGGCTGCACCACAGCCAATACCGCTGCAGTCAGCGGGCCACCAGACGCCCAATCTTATCCATGACTGCTTCCGCATCCTTCTCATTTCTCATGGCCATCATGATCGTATTGTCTCCCGCAATACAGCCCACAACTTCCTCAATCTTCAAGGCGTCCACCGCAGCAGCCACCGCCATTGCCATACCGGACACCGTCTTTAAGACCAGGAGATTCTGTGCCAGCGCCATGGATACATACCCTTCTTTGAGTACCCGGCTGTACTTATCTCCCAGATGGGGCTCTTCCTGGGTAAAGGCCACATATTTCTGCTGGCCCTTTCCATTGGGAATTTTGGAGAGTTTCAGCTCCCTGATATCTCTGGAAACAGTAGCCTGCGTGACCTCATATCCACTCTCCCGCAGGCGCTCCACCAACTCTTCCTGGGTCTCTATCTCATGTCCGGAAATCAACTCTATGATCTTTTCATGTCTTGCTTTTTTCATCGCTCTATCGTATCCTTTATCATCCTTCTCCGATTTTCTTGTGGAGTACTGAAAGGAAACTCTCCGTATTCAGCTTTAAGATCCCCGTGGTCTTATCCGCCCTGCACACCACAATCCTGTCGCCGGTATGCAACGCCACCTTATGACTACCGTCAAAATTAGCCTCCATACTCTGCCGGCTTCCGTCTTTGCCCTGGGGAATCTCGATCGTAATCTCATCCTCCGGCGCAAACACAATACTTCTGGTGTTCAGCGTATGTGGACAGACCGGCGTCAAAAGAATCATCTTCGCTCCGGGCTTCACGATTGGGCCGCCCGCCGATAGATTATAGGCCGTGGAACCGGTCGGTGTCGCCACAATCATGCCGTCCGCACAATAAGTCGTCAAGAACTGCCCGTTCACAAAAATATGGAAGGTCAATATCTGCAAGGAACCGCATCGTGAGATCACAATATCATTCAGGGCGTAGTCTTTCTCCGTCTTCTCCCGATTTTCCACCCTGCCGGAAAGCATCATACGGTTCTCCCTGATAAAATCATCCCGCAGCAATTTGTCCAGGGCCTCTTCCACATGGGCGCTCTCCACTTCCGCCAGATAACCCAGCGTGCCGAGATTGATCCCCAGAAGCGGAACTTCGCTGTCCATCATATTCCGGGCCGCACGGAGCATGGTGCCATCTCCGCCCAGCACCAGTGCGCAGTCTATCTCCCTGCCGCAATCCATGAGATCCTGCTTCTCGTTCTTGACACAAAACGTCTCTCCACCATGACCCTCAATATAATCTACTATCCTTTTTGTCACATCACCCTGGGGATCCTTCCCCTCATTGGTGATCAGATAAAATTTTTTCATCAATTATCTGGCCTCATCCAACTTATCGTGCGCCTCCGCAACCACCTGACGGATACGCTCTGTCATCTCCTGTCCATGGGATACGCCGTTCTCCTGCGCCAGAATGGCATGCAGAGCCCCCAGCGCTTCCGCTTCCGTCATAGCGATGACTGTTTCCGGAATCGCTTCTCTCTTCTCTATCCACAAAAGATACTCGATATTTCCCTCGGGACCTTTCACCGGCGAATAAGTAAGCCCCGCAACCGTAAAACCAATCATATCCACATAATCAATTACTTTGTGTATCACCTCTGCGTGTACCCTGGGATCCCGCACAACGCCCTTTTTGCCTACCTTATCCCTGCCAGCCTCAAACTGGGGCTTGATCAGACATACCATCTGTCCATTTGCCCGCAGCAGATTCCTGGCCGGAATCAAAATCTTCGTCAGAGAAATAAAGGAGACATCCACCGAAGCAAAATCCACCGGCTCCGTGATATCCCGGTCTGTCACATACCTGAAATTTGTTTTCTCCATGCAGACCACACGGGCATCGTTTCTCAGCTTCCAATCCAGCTGTCCATGTCCCACATCGATGGCATAGACCTTCGCCGCCCCGTTTTGCAGCATACAATCCGTAAACCCGCCTGTGG
>CAYUKT010000029.1:7554-13441 GCA_964445285.1 uncultured Bacteroides sp.
ATCCATACACACACTGTCCTGCAGGGCAATGGGAAACTGCCGGAGTGCCCGCTCTAATTTTAACCCGCCGCGACTCACATATGGCAGGGGATTTCCCTTCACCTCAATCCGTATCTTACTCTCGTCAAACGTGGTGCCCGCCTTGTCCTCCCGCTGACCGTCCACAAAAACATTACCCGTCATGAGAAGCGCTTTTGCCTTCTCCCTGGACTGAGCATAGCCCTGTTTGACCAGAATCACATCTAATCTTTCCTTCATATGTCCCTACTGATTCATGATAATTTTATACTTCCCACTGACTTTTTCCACAATCGAACGGGCATCAATCCCAATCTCCTGTTTCAACAGCTCCACATTGCCGTGTTCCACATATTCGTCCGGAATCGAAATACTGAGTACCTGCGTGGAAACATCCAAGCTGTCCACATATTCCCGCACCTTCTCACCATAACCGCCGCTGGCCACATTTTCCTCCATTGTCACAATCAGGCGATGCTCCTTACAGGCCTCGCGGATCATCTCCTCATCTATGGGCTTCACAAATCTGGCATTCACAAGTGAGCAGGCATACCCCTGCTCTATCAGCTGTTCCCGCACGTCTAGTGCCACTTTCACCATACTGCCCACCGCCAAGAGCAGGATATCTTTCTCCTGATAAATGGGCTCACTCTTTCCGTAGACAATAGGCGCCCTATCATTTTTCAGGCCGTCAAAAGCCTCACCTCTGGGATAGCGGATTGCCACCGGCCCCCCGAAAGCAAGCGCAAACTTTATCATATCAGAAAGCTCCCATTTGTTCTTGGGCGCCATAATATGCATATTCGGTATGGAGGACAGATAAGACAGGTCAAAAATACCCTGATGCGTCTCGCCATCACTGCCCACCAAACCTGCCCGGTCTATACAGAACACCACCGGCAGATTCTGGATACACACATCGTGCAGGATCTGGTCATAAGCACGCTGCAGAAAGGACGAATAGATGGCCACTATGGGTTTCAGGCCCCCCGCCGCAAGTCCCGCCGCAAAAGTCACTGCATGTTCTTCCGCAATTCCCACATCAAAGAACCGCTCCGGATACATATTGCGGAAGCGTTTCAGGCCAGTCCCATCCGGCATGGCTGCTGTGATCGCCACCACCTTATCATCCCTCTGACCCAGCTTGCACATCACTGTGGAAAAAATATCCGTATAGTTCGCCTTAGTCCTTGGCGAACTGGGAATACCAGTCTCTATATCGAAAGGCTCCGCCCCATGAAATCTGGCGGGATGCCGCTCAGCGGGCACATAACCTCTGCCCTTCTGGGTAATGACATGGACCATGACCGCTTTTTTGACCTTGCGGGCCTCCTTCAGCATATGTACCATCTCGGGAATATTGTGTCCGTCCACCGGCCCCAGATAGGTGATCCCCATATCCTCAAAAAACATACCCGGCACCACAAGTTGTTTGAAACTGCTTTTGGCACGTCTGATCTGGGATACCACTTTATCCCCGTATTTGGACTTACCGTGCAGGGAATTATAGACTCCCTCCTTCAGGCCAAGATAAGTATCCGCCGTACGGATATTATTCAGATACTTCGAGACACCGCCCACATTCTCGGAAATAGACATGTTATTATCATTTAACACAATAATAAAATTCGTCTCCAGCCGGGAAGCATTATTCAGGGCCTCATACGCCATGCCGCCCGTAAGGGAACCATCACCAATTACAGATACAATCGTCTGGCTGCCGCCCTGAAGATCCCTGGCTTTCACCATACCAAGCCCTGCCGATATGGAAGTGGAACTGTGCCCCGTATCGAAACAGTCACAGTCACTCTCTTTGCGTTTGGGAAAACCGCTCATGCCGCCAAACTTGCGCAGATTAACAAACCCATCCCTTCTGCCTGTCAAAATCTTATGCGTGTAGGACTGATGCCCTACATCCCAGATCAATTTATCTTCCGGCAGATTCAGGAACAGATGGAGGGCCATTGTCAGTTCCACTGCCCCCAGATTGGATCCCAGGTGACCTCCTGTCACACTGATGGTCTGAATCAAAAACTGCCTGATCTCCTCCGCCAAAACACCATAATCTTCCGGTGCAATCTGCTTAATATCATTTGCCTGTTCAATTTTTTCTAATAACATGGTATGCCCCTTATTTCTCTCTGTAGATCAACTGTTCCACCAACGCTTCCAAAAAGAGGTTCCGTTTTTCAAATGACTGCAGAATCTGAATCGCCTCTCCGGAAAGTTCCTTTACCTGCTCCCTGGATTCCTCCAGACCATGCATGGATACATAGGTAAGTTTATTGTTTTTCTCATCACTTCCCACAGGCTTTCCCAATACCTCCAGACTGCTTGTCACATCCAGGATATCATCCTGAATCTGAAAGGCAATACCGATATTGTAAGCACACTTCTCAATCTGTGAGACTGCTGTGTCATCCGCACCGGCCAGTACCGCACCGATCATCATGGCCGCCTGAATCAGGGCTGCCGTCTTATGCTCGTGAATATAGAGAAGCATGTCCTTGGTCACATTCTCCCCCAGTTCCTCCGCCTTAAGATCTGCACACTGCCCGCCAATCATACCATAGATACCGGCCTTGCCTGCAAGAATCTGCATGGCCCGCGCTGTCCTTTGATAGTCTTGCACTTCTGATATGCCGTCAAAAGCGGCTGCAGCAGTCTCAAAAGCGAAATTCAAAAGCGCGTCCCCCGCTAACACAGCCATGCCTTCTCCGTAGACAATATGCGTGGTCTTTCGGCCCCTGCGGTAATCATCATCATCCATCGCCGGCAGGTCATCGTGCACCAGGGAATACGTATGGATACACTCCAAAGCCATCATAAAGAGAGACAATCTGTCGTCCGCACCGCCAAACAGGGCCGCAGTCTCCGCCATCAACATGGGGCGCAGCCTCTTTCCGCCGCCCAGAGCCGCATAATTCATGGCCTCCGCCACCGTGCGCTGATATCCTTCCTCTTGGGGCAGACGATTTTTGATCATCTCCTCAATCTGCTCCGTTTTTCGTTGCATTTCTTCCTTAAAATTCATCTAAGCCACCATCTTCGTTAATCCGCAATACCTTTTTTTCTACCTGGTCGATTGTCGCATTGCAGTGCTGCAACAACTTCATACCCCTGTTATATTCCTGAAAAGACTCTTCCAGCGTAATCTCCTCCGCTTCCAGACGGGCGATCACTTCCTCAATCTGCTCAAAAGTCTTCTCTAAGGATAACGGTTGTTCTTGTTCTTCCTGTATAGCTGTATCTTTATCTTTCATGCCAACCTCCACATAGCCTGCTGTCAGTTTTCCTCAGCTGCTGCAACACGATTTATGCTTTCTGTAAGTTCTCTTATCTCCGTATCCGTCACCTCAGCTATAATCCGCCCATCCTTCACATAGACCGTGATCTGGTCTCCTACGGCAGCCTGCTGCACACTGGACAATGTCCTGCCTCTTGCATCCGATGCGTAGGAATATCCCTGACACAGTTTATCTAACGGCGACAGCCCCTTCATCTGCTCCGCATAAAGAGCAAGCCTGTGCTTTCTGTCAACCAGCTGCCTCTCCATCCCTTTCTGCAGTCTTTCCTCTAAAGATAACGCCTGTGTTCTTTTTACGCGGATCATATTCACCGGACTGACGTATTTTAATCTCATCCGATACTGTTCCATTTCCCTGCGCACACGCTGCATCACAATGCCCAGATGATGTCTCATGGTATATGCATATTCATCCAGTTTCTCCTGTAGCTGCCCTATGTCATAGACCGCAAGTTCAGCTGCTGCCGATGGAGTCGGCGCTCTCAAATCCGCCACAAAATCCGCGATGGTCGTATCTGTCTCATGCCCGACAGCCGAAATGATGGGAACACTACAATCAAAAATAGCCTGGGCCACCGCCTCCTCATTGAACGCCCAGAGGTCTTCGATGGAACCTCCGCCCCTGCCCACAATGATCGTATCCACACCATGTCTTTCCAGCGCGTGGATTCCGTTTATGATGCTGGGAACCGCTGCTTCTCCCTGCACGATTGCCGGATAGAGAATAATCTGTACATAAGGGTTTCTTCTGCCGGCAATATTGATAATATCCCGCACTGCCGCCCCTGTGGACGCCGTCACTACGCCAAGCGTCTTGATATAACGCGGAATTGGCTGTTTATACTGGGCCGCAAACATCCCTCGTTCTTCCAATTCCCTTTTCAGGCGCTCATACTTTTCATAGAGTGCGCCTGCACCATCTAAGGAAATCTCTCTGGCATAGAGCTGATATCTGCCATCCCGCTCATAGACATCCACACTGCCATTCACCACCACCTGCTGCCCTTCTGTCATCCGAAAGGTCAGCCCTTTGCGGCAGGAAGCAAACATAACGCATGCTATGGATCCCCTTATATCCTTTAATGTAAAATAAATATGTCCAGAGGGATGATATTTGCAGTTGCTGACTTCTCCTTTAACCCGAATCGACTGCAACATAAAATCCTGCGTGAACATATTTTTAATATAGGAATTGACCTGTGCAACTGTATAGACATTCTGCATAACAGTACCTGCCTTATGCAAATTTGGCTAGAATACCATTGACAAATCCCGGTGAAGCATCCTGCCCGAATTTCTTGGCAAGTTCCACGGCCTCGTTGATTGCCACACCTGTGGGCACATCCTCATCATAACAGATTTCATAAACACCAAGACGTAAGATCGTCAAATCCACCTTACTCATCCTGGTGGTATCCCACCCCTGCGTCCTCTCGTTTAACTGGTTGTCAATCTCCGAAAGCTTCTCCGAGATCTTTCGGAACTTATCGGAGACATAGACGGCATCTTCTTCTTTCGCCGCATGTTCATCCTCAAAAAAGAGCTGTTCCTGCTCCGGCATATCCTCCATCCTGTTAAATTCCACACGAAACAGCAGCTTAAAAATCTGCTCCCGCAACTCTCTTCTGCTCATATCTTATTAGCTCCGCCCTATTTATCTTTGGTCACATTAATTCCTGCAATACGGATATTCACATCCAGTACTTCCAACCCCGTCATATTCTCTATGGCCGCCTTCACCCTATTCTGCACACGCTGACAGGTGGCCGGGATATTATATCCATACTCCATGGTGATGGCAAGTTCCACCTTAACTTTCTTGTTGGACACATCCACCCTTGCACCTTTAGAAAGACTCCTTACCCCGACCCTGCTGAGCAGTTCATTGGTCATATTGCCTGCCATGGCCGCCACACCGTCCACTTCCGTAGCCGCCAGGGCTGCGATCATAGCCACCACATCATCGGCAATCTTAACTGTTCCGAATTTCTCATCTTCATGCAGCACATACGAATTTTTGGTCGTTTCCTGTTCCATAAGCAATAACCATACCTTTCTCTCATTTGGATTAAGTATATCAAAATTTCTGTTTTTTGCCTAGCCCCATTCCTTCTAAAGCCAGAAGCTCATGCTGTACTGTTTCTCATTGTCGGTATAGGACACGGCGCCGTCCGGACAATCCAGATACTGAAAAATCCCCTGCTCTAAAATAAGTGCTGTCTGCATCTGCCGATACGTCTCATAATCGGCACATTTCAACGTCACATACATATTTCCCTTCTCATAGCCGTCAGCAAAAATCTGCGCCAGCCGTTCTTCGTCCCACTCCGTGAAATAAACGCCCTCCCGCACATAATAATTTGCTTCCAGAGCGCTACACTCCGGCAGTTCCACCACATTGTCCAGCGTGTGCGTCAGTTCCAGCTGTTTTGTAGTCACACACAGATAATCATAATTGATGGTCGGTATCTTCTCGTCCGGATAGCTTCCCCTGCCGCCAACCGCCTGATAAGAGGCATCTCCCCAGGTAGCGTCCACATAATAATATTCCCCATCTATCCT
>CAYUKT010000030.1:0-13344 GCA_964445285.1 uncultured Bacteroides sp.
AAAACAGATAAATTATAATCGAATTTAATACGAAAACTATTTAATTTATACAAGAGGGAGGCCAATAAAAAGTTATGCAAGAACCCCTTTTAAGAAGTGGGGATTTGTGATATAAATATTAGTATGGGTTCGCACATAGAACAGAAATATCGAGGAGAAGATTATGAAAAGGAAAACAGGGATGATCGCAGCGCTGCTTGTGTCGGCGGTAGTTCTGACGGGCTGCGGTGATAAGGATAAGCAGTTTTTGAAGGATATCAAGGCCAGTGATTATGTGACACTGGGCAATTACATGGGAATTGAGGCATCTGCAGAAGCGCCTTCCGTACCGGAAGGGCAGGTGGATTATTTTATCCAGCAGCAGTATCTGACACCCGCTATGCTGACGAAAGAAGAGGCCGGCAGGGCCGTTGCAGAAGGAGATACCGTAAATATTGACTTTGTGGGATATCAGGATGGTGTGGCTTTTGACGGCGGCACAGGGCAGGGATACAATCTGACCATTGGTTCCGGACAGTTTATCGAAGGCTTTGAAGAAGGTTTGATCGGGGTAGAGATTGGGGAACAAGTAAGCCTTGATCTATCATTCCCCGATCCCTATTTAGGCAATCCGGACTTATCCGGTGCACCGGTGGTATTTGATGTGACGGTCAATGGAATCCTGCCGGAGTTAACAGATGAGTTTGTACAGTCTTTGGGAATTAGCAGCTGTCAGACGGCACAGCAGTTGGAAGACGCCATTTATGATCTTTATTATCAGGGTGCGGTGGCCGATTACGAGAATGAGATTGAAATGATCATGTCCAGCAAGATCATGGCGGGATCCACTTTTAAGAAGGAGCCGCCGGCCGGGCTGGTGGAGCGGTACAAGACAAGTATTGAGACCTCGGAGAGCAGCAAGGCTTCCAGTAACGGAATGACACTGGCCCAGTATATGCTGGCGACTACCGGACTGGACGAAGCCGGCTACCGGGCGGAATTTGATAAGGCGGCCGTTGAGATGGCGCAGCGCTATATCATGTATCAGGCTATTGCTGACGCGGAGGGTCTGATGCCCACTGAGGAGGAAGTACAGCAGGAGATTGACAGCATGGTGGCGGTTTATGGCTTTGCTTCGGAAGAAGAACTTTTACAGCAGGAGAGCAGGGAAAATATCAGCGAGGATCTGATGCGCAAGAACGTGGTGGCTTTCCTGATGGAGAACGGCAATCTGCAGGAGACAGGGACGGATGCAGATTAACAAATGTTGAATAGAAAATTATATTTGTGAAAATTAAGAAGAGAAAGGCGGGAATAACGCAGATGGATTTGACAGATATTAAGGAGTTATATCGTAACAGTGAGGCATATATTGATCAGGAAGTGACAGTCGGCGGCTGGGTCAGGAGCATCAGGGATTCCAAGACGTTTGGGTTTATTGTGATCAATGATGGTACCTTTTTTGAGCCGCTGCAGATTGTATATGGGGACGGCCTTGCTAACTTTGAGGCTATATCGAAACTGAATGTAGGTTCCGCCATCATTGCCAAAGGCAAGATCGTGGCAACGCCCCAGGCGAAGCAGGCATTTGAGATGCAGGCGGCCGAGATCCTGGTGGAGGGACCGTCCACGGCGGATTATCCCCTACAGAAAAAGAGGCATAGTTTCGAGTATCTGCGCACTATTTCCCATTTACGGCCGAGGACGAACACGTTCCAGGCGGTTTTCCGTGTGCGTTCCCTGATCGCCTATGCGATTCATACCTTTTTCCAGGAGAGAGGGTTTGTGTATGTGCATACGCCGATCATCACAGGCAGCGACTGTGAGGGCGCGGGTGAGATGTTCCAGGTGACCACTATGGATATGAAGAATCTGCCCATGACAGAAGAGGGAGAAGTGGATTACAGCCAGGATTTCTTTGGCAAGCCTACCAACCTGACAGTGAGCGGACAGTTAAACGTGGAGACATATGCTTTTGCTTTTAAGAACGTATATACCTTTGGCCCTACCTTCCGGGCGGAGAATTCCAATACCACAAGACATGCGGCGGAGTTCTGGATGATTGAGCCGGAAATGGCTTTTGCAGATTTGACGGATGATATGATGGTGGCGGAAGCCATGTTAAAACATGTGATCCGCTATGTGCTGGATAATGCGCCGGAAGAGATGAATTGCTTTAACCAGTTTGTTGACAAAGGCCTGATTGAGCGGCTGAATCATGTGTTAAATTCTGATTTTGCCCATGTGACTTACACTGATGCGATCAACATTTTAGAGAAGCATAATGACGAGTTTGAGTATAAAGTGTCCTGGGGCTGTGACCTGCAGACGGAGCACGAGCGCTATCTGACGGAGCAGGAGTTTAAGCGTCCCGTTTTTGTGACGGATTATCCGAAGGAGATCAAGGCCTTCTATATGAAATTGAATGAGGACGGCAAGACCGTGGCGGCTATGGATTGCCTGGTGCCGGGCATCGGGGAGATCATCGGCGGAAGCCAGAGAGAGGACAGTCTGGAGCTTTTGGAGCACAGGATGGAGGAAATGGGGCTGAATAAGGAAGACTATCAGTTCTATTTAGACTTAAGAAAGTACGGTTCCGTGAGACACGCAGGTTTTGGCCTGGGCTTTGAGCGGTGTGTCATGTATCTGACCGGCATGGGAAATATCCGCGATGTGGTGCCTTTCCCCAGAACGGTAAATAACTGCGAACTGTGATCAGGATAAAATCCGGCAGCGGACGGAAGACGGAGATGAAGAGAAGATATACGAGAGGGATTTATTTCCTGCTATCTTTCATATTGTGCCTGTTAGTGGTAGAACCGATATCGGCTACCACTATTTCCGATCTGCAAGAGGATGTTAAGAAGAACCAGGCCCAGCTTGACAAGGCCAAAGATAAGATTTCCGATGCCCAGGACGCCCAGGAGGGTGTGGAGGAGGAGATTGCCGACCTGGATGCGGAGATGGTGGCAATCCTCACGGACATTAACCTGATCGAGGATGCGATTGAAGATAAGGAAGAGGAGATTGCGGCCACCCAGGTAGAGTATGAAGCGGCAGTGGCGGATAAGGATGAGCAGTATGAATCCATGAAGATACGGATTCAATTTATGTATGAAAAAGGTGAAATATCCTATCTGCAGATGTTCTTTGGTTCCGAGAACATGGGAGACATGGTCAATAAGGCGAACTATGTGGAGGAACTTTATAAGTATGACCGGAGATTGTTAGCCGAGTATGAAGAGACAGTGCAGCTGGTGGCGGCCCTGCAGGACAGATTGGAAGAGGATAAATCAGAGCTGGAGACTTCCAAGGCTGAATTGGAGGAAGGGCAGGCCTACATGGAAGAAATGATGGCCAAGAAGAAGGAAGAGTATGAGAATTATGGTCTTGTGCTTGCCAAGGCCAAACAGGAGGCGGCCAGCTATACTGCCAAGATCAAACAGGAGACTGCCCAGATCAGGAAGCTGGAAGAGGAAGAGCGGAAGCGCCGGGAGGAAGAAGAGCGCAGACGCAAGGAAGAGGAAGAACGCAAACGCAGGGAAGAAGAGGAGCGACAGCGCCAGGAACAGGAATCCATGCAGGCCCGGGATGATGACGGGGACTCTTCTGAGGACAAACAAGAGGAAAAGCCGAAACCTTCGTCTTCCGGTGGCGGCGGCAAAGGGCAGCAGATCGCGGATTTTGCCTGCCAGTTTATTGGTAATCCCTATGTGGCGGGCGGTACCAGCCTGATGCAAGGTGCAGATTGTTCCGGGTTTGTGATGTCGGTTTTTAAAGAGTTCGGCATATCCCTTCCCAGGAGTTCTTATGCGCAGTCTACTTATGGCAAAGAGGTATCCTACTCGGATGCCAGGCCGGGGGATGTGATCTATTACGGCGGGCATGTGGGGATTTACATAGGCGATGGAAAGATTGTCCATGCCAGCACGGAGCGGACAGGTATCAAGATTACCGCTGCCACCTACCGGAACATTATTACTGTACGGCGGATTGTGTAATGGATACGCCGGACGGGTATTGACTTTTTACTGGGTTTCGGGGTAAGATAGCAATAACATTCAGCAAGAAGCTGGATCGGGAAACAAGAGTTTCCGCAGGAAGATATAAGGCAGCCACAAGACGTAAGTGTGTAATGATTTTGGACAAAAATTTTATATAAGGCAGATAATGTATAAACAGGAAGGTATACGATTCCCCCAGAAGGGATTGTATACCTTTTTTGCGATGGTAAAAGATACTCCGTGTATATTGTAGACACGGAGGTATCAGTCATGGGAAATGAGGATGAAGATGACATTATTACAATTTTTTAGGGAGAACCCCAAAGCGGCGCTGGCTTTTTCCGGCGGTGTGGATTCGGCCTGTCTGCTCTATGCAGCGGTGCATTTTGGTGCGGATGTGCGGGCATATTATGTGAAAAGCGCTTTCCAGCCGCAGTTTGAACTGGAGGATGCCAGACGGCTGGCTAAGCAGCTGGCAGTCGATCTGCGGATTTTGGAGGTGGATGTGCTTGCCTGCGGGACGATCGCAGCCAATCCCAGTGACCGATGTTATCACTGTAAAAAGATGATATTTTCAGCTATCGCCCAAGCGGCGGCCGAGGACGGCTATCAACTGCTTTTGGACGGCACCAATGCATCCGATGATGAGGGGGACAGGCCGGGGATGCGGGCGCTTAAGGAGCTTAAGGTGCGTTCACCGCTGCGGGAATGTGGGCTTACGAAGGAAGACATACGCAGCTTGTCCAAAGAAGCCGGACTCTTTACCTGGGATAAGCCGGCCTATGCCTGCCTGGCCACGAGGATTCCCACGGGAGAGATGATCACGAAAGAGAAGCTTCTGACAGCGGAGGCATCGGAAGCGTATCTGTTTTCCCTGGGCTTTACGGATTTTCGGGTGCGCAGGATGGGAGAGGCGGCCCGGCTGCAGTTTCCGGCAGGACAGCTTGAGCGGGTGATAAGTATGCGGGAGGAGATTATGACCGGCTTGAAACAATATTATAAAGCAGTTTTACTGGATTTGGAGGTGAGAGAATGAACAGCGATATTAAGAAAATCCTGGAACATGTACGGGACGGGGAACTTACGGTAGAGGAAGCGCTGCTTACGATCAAGAAACAGCCCTTTGAAGATATAGGTTATGCCAGGGTGGATATGCACCGAGGCATCAGACAAGGGGCGGCGGAAGTCATATATGGCGCAGGCAAGACGCCGGAACAGATCATTGGTATTGTGGATACCATGAAAAAGAACGGGCAGGAAACCATCCTGATCACGCGGCTGTCGCCGGAATCGGCCCGGACAGTGGGGCAGGAACATGAAATGACGTATCATGAACAGGCGCGGATTGGCATAGTCGGCAGGATACCGGAACCTGACGGTATTGGGAAGATCGTGGTGGCCACCGGCGGCACCTCGGATATCCCGGTGGCGGAGGAAGCGGCGCTCACTGCACGGGTACATGGCAATGAGGTGGTGCGGCTTTATGATGTGGGAGTGGCCGGTCTGCACAGACTGCTGGCCTGTATGGACGATATCATGGGCGCTTCGGTGATCATTGCCATCGCCGGCATGGAAGGGGCGTTAGCCAGTGTGATCGGCGGCCTGGCGGACTGTCCGGTAATTGCGGTGCCCACAAGCGTGGGGTATGGAGCTTCTTTCCATGGGGTATCAGCCCTGCTCTCCATGTTAAATTCCTGTGCCAGCGGCGTTTCGGTGGTGAATATTGATAACGGTTACGGAGCCGGGTATCTGGCCAGCCGGATTAATCATATGGAGGCAAAGAATAAATGAAGCGCAAATAGGCGGGAACAAGGAATGAATGGCAGACAAAGCGGAGGTTAAGGATGAAAACATTATATTTGGATTGCGGAATGGGTGCGGCAGGAGATATGCTCACGGCGGCATTGTTGGAACTTCTGCCGGAGCGGGAGAAGATGGTGGAAGAGTTAAATAAGTTGGGAATCCCGGATGTGAACGTTAAGGCGGAGGCGGTGAGTAAGTGCGGTATCGGCGGTACCCATATCTCCGTGAAGGTTCATGGAGAAGAGGAATCTGAAAGTATGTATGAATCAGAGGCGGATTGTGGCCATGCCCACACACACGGCCATGATGCCGGGCATGATGTCACACATACGCACGAACACACACATGAGCATACACACACTCACGGACATGAACCTATAGGCGGGCATCATCATGAGCACCCACATCACCACCACAGCGGCCTGCATGAAATCGAACACATTGTGAGGGAACTGTCCGTATCGGAACCTGTGAAGCAGGATATTCTGGCAGTCTTTAACCTGATTGCCGAGGCGGAGAGCCATGTGCATGGGGTGCCGGTCACGGAGATTCATTTCCATGAAGTGGGGACGATGGACGCGGTGGCAGATATTGCGGCTGTGTGCCTGCTGATGGAAAGACTGGCGCCGGACCAGGTCATTGTATCGCCGGTACATGTGGGCAGCGGCCAGGTGAAATGCGCCCATGGGATACTGCCTGTGCCGGCGCCGGCAACGGCGTATATTCTCCGGGATGTGCCGATTTACGGCGGGGAGATACGGGGAGAACTGTGCACGCCTACCGGGGCCGCTTTATTGAAGCATTTTGCTGACCGTTTCGGTGCCATGCCGGTGATGCGTACCACAGCCATCGGTTACGGCATGGGCAAGAAGGACTTTCTGGCGGCCAACTGTGTGCGTGCCCTTCTGGGCGAGACGGAAAATGCCGGGGATACGGTGGCGGAACTGAGTTGTAATGTGGATGATATGACGGCGGAGGCCATCGGTTTTGCCACAGAGATGCTGCTGGCGGCGGGGGCGCTGGAAGTCTATACGGCTCCTGTGGGGATGAAAAAATCACGTCCGGGCATCGTACTCAATGTGATGTGCAAAGAGGCCATGAAAGATGAGATGGTAAGGCTGATCTTCAAGCATACGACTACCATTGGCATCCGGGAGAATATTTCCAGAAGATATACGCTCGACCGTTCCATAGAGAACGTGCAGACGCAGTACGGTGAAATACGGAAGAAGGTCTGCAATGGATATGGAGTGGCCAGGGAAAAGTATGAATATGAGGACCTGGCATGTATTGCAAGGGAGAAAAATATGTCTGTGGGAGAGGTGTTGGCATCTCTGCAAAGAAGCTCGCGGGAATAAAGAATGGAAAGAATTGAGGATCAGTTTTGCAGATGATTAAAAAGATTTGGATATTGGCAATGATGATTATGGCAGTATCTATGCTGACAGCATGCGGCGGTAATACGCGGCAGACGGATACGACAGACAGTACCTTAGTCTATGGCAGCGGCGACTACACGCGGATCAATCCGGCCATGGATGAACATGGAGAAATCAATCTCCTTCTCTTTGACGGACTGACGGCTCACAATGGTGATAACGAGGTGGTGCCGGGTCTGGCAAAACGCTGGGCGTATGACGAAGCTTCCTGCACGTATACTTTTTATCTGGAAGAGGGTGTAAAGTGGCATGACGGCGAACCGTTTACGGCGGCGGATGTGAAATTCACGATGGAAGCCATTATGGATCCCGCCAACGGCTCTGAAAATGCCCCCAACTATGAGGATGTAGAAGAGATCACGGTAGTGGATGAAAAGACCATCTCTATCCGGTTGGCGGCACCCAATGTGGCGTTTCTCGACTATATGACCATGGCGGTGCTTCCGGCACATTTACTGCAAGGGGAAGATATGCAGGAATCTGCATTCTTTCGTCATCCCATTGGGACAGGACCCTACAGACTGGACAGCTGGGATGAGGGACAGGCTATTGTCCTGACCAGGAATGATGCATATTTTCGGGGAAAACCGGGAATTGAGAAAGTTATTTTCAAGATTGTTCCCGATGACAATGCCAGGGCAATCCAGATGGAGTCCGGGGAACTGGATCTTGCACTTCTGACCCCGAAAGATGCCAGGAACTTTGCCGATAGAGAGGGGTATGTCTGCTATGATATGAAGACTTCGGATTACCGGGGGATTCTTTTTAATTTTTATCATCCTTTCTGGCAGAAAAACAGGGACATGATTCCCGCCGTCTGCTATGCCATTGACAGACAGGCGATCATCGATGCGGTCCTGCTGGGTCAGGGAATCCCGGCCTATGGGCCCTTGCAGCGCAACATTTATAACAATGAGGCGGTGGAACGGTATGACTATGATCCGGCCAGGGCCAGGGCTGTCCTGGAAGATCTGGGATGTGTATTGGGGAAAGACGGTATCTATACAAGAGATGGGGAAAGGCTTTCCTTTGTGATTAGCGTGGGCGCGGGTGACCAGGTGCGCTTGGATATTGCCCAGGCGGCGGCGCAGCAGATTCGGGAAGTGGGAATTGACTGCAGTGTGGAGATTCCCACCCGCGTAGACTGGGGCGGGCAGATGGCCTATCTGATTGGCTGGGGCAGCCCGTTTGATGCGGACGACCATACCTATAAAGTGTTTGGCACAGATAAAGGAGCCAACTACAGCGGTTATTCCAATGCGCTGGTGGACCGGTATCTGATAGAGGCGCGTCAGTCTGACGATCCGGTTGTACGGGCAGAGAATTATGACCGGTTTCAGGAAGAATTGGCGAAGGATCCAGCTTATGCGTTCATCTGCTATATCGATGCGAATTATGTGGCGGACGCTTCCATCCGGGGGATTGCTCCCGACACTGTGATGGGACACCACGGCGTGGGGATTTTCTGGAATATTGCCGAGTGGACAATAGAGGAATGAAGACAGACGGATACGCAGTCTGTGATTAGACACTCGCGTATGGAACAGGGATAAGAGGTTAATAGATGTCGGAATTATTGGAAGTACGAAATCTGTCAGTCAGTTTTGATACACCGGCGGGGGAGATACAAGCCGTCCGGGATGTGAGTTTTACGGTAAAAGCGGGTGAAGTGCTGGCTATCGTGGGAGAGACCGGCTGTGGTAAAAGTGTGCTGTGTAAGAGCATCTTACGGCTGCTGCCGGATATCGCCAGCATCAAGGCGGGGAAAATCCTGCTAAACGGGGCGGATATCACGGACTATCGGGAACGTGATATGTGCAGGCTGCGGGGACAGGCTTTTGCGATGATATTCCAGAATCCTATGGCGGTTCTGAATCCTTCCCTGTCCGTGGGAGCACAGATTGCGGAGGCGGTAAAGATACATAGACCCGGCATGTCCAGGCAGGCCGTGGAGCAAAGAGTACTGGAGCTGCTTCGTCTGGTAAAAATAGATCGTCCCGCAGAGCGGAGCAGACAGTATCCAGGACATCTGTCGGGCGGTATGCGGCAGAGATGTGTACTGGCCATTGCCCTGGCGGCGGAGCCGGAGCTCTTGTTTGCGGATGAGCCCACCACAGCCCTGGATGTGACGATTCAGGCGCAGATTCTGGAACTGCTCCGGGAAGTGCAGGCAAAACTTCATATGGCTGCGGTTTTTGTCACCCATGATCTGAGTGTGGCAGCGATGGCGGCCGACCGGGTGGCGGTGATGTATGCCGGCAGGATCGTGGAGATCGGTACGACAGAAGAAATCTTTAGGGATCCCAGACATCCCTATACCAGGGCACTTATGAGGGCCCTTCCGGCGCTGGCCGGCGGGGGCAGGAGACTGTATTCGATTCCGGGGATGCCGCCTACCTTGATCGATCCGCCGAAGGGAGATGCTTTTGCCTGCCGCAATGAATATGCGCTGGCCATAGACTATGAGGAACAGCCGCCCATGTTTCCGGTGACAGATACGCACTTCGCGGCTACCTGGCTGTTGGATGAGCGGGCGAAGGGACTTGAGATATCGATGCCGGATTTTGGCCGGCAGGATGTGAAAGAAGAGAGCGGAGAATTTGCGGCAGAGTCAGGGAGCAGATGGGCGAAACAGGCGGCAGATCCGGCAGATGGACCTGCAGAGCCGGATATCCTGCTGGACATACAGCATCTGACACATAGATTTCCCTTGTCTAAGAAGAAGGATTTGACGGCGGTGGACGATGTTTCTTTCCAGATTCGGAAAGGTGAGATTTTTGGTCTGATCGGGGAATCCGGTTCGGGCAAGTCCACGGTGGCAAGATGTATCATGAACATATACCAGCCGGTGGGCGGCAGCATCAGCTGGCAGGGGATAAATATCTGCGCCCCTGAGGCTTTTCGATCTAACAAGAAAATACTGCAATCCGCCAGGCAGATTATTTTTCAGGATGCTGATGCCAGTCTCAATCCGCGGAAAAAGGTATGTGATATTATTGCGGAACCCATGAAATTGCAGCATGTGAAGCCGCCCAGGGGGACCATGCGTGCTGAAGCGGCATTCTGGCTGCAGCGTGTGGGAATGGATGCCGTTTATCTGGATTGGTATTCTTCTGCACTTTCCGGCGGTCAGAGGCAGCGGGTGGCCATTGCCCGTGCCCTTTCCATGAAGCCGGCGTTTCTGGTGGCGGATGAGCCGGTTGCCGCGCTGGATGTGTCCATGCAGGCGCAGATGGTGAATCTCTTTAAACAGCTGCAGGAAGAACTCGGCTTTTCCTTATTGTTCATCGCACATGATCTGTCCATGGTCCGGTTTCTCTGCGACAGAGTAGGCGTGATGCATCAGGGCAGGCTGGTGGAGACAGCGTCTGCGGAGGAACTTTTCCGTCATCCGCAACACCCCTATACCAGGATGCTGATCGAATCGATGCCGGCGCCGGATTTTGTCCGGGACAGGCTGGAAAGGAGACAGGACAGATGAACAGAAAAAGACATATAGAGGCCCTGGCGCAAAGCGCACTGTTTTTTCTGGCAAGTGTGTTTGTTTTATCCCTTCTGGTCTTCTATGTATCCCGACTGGCGCCGGGAGATCCCTTGGTGTCCTATTATGGAGACCGGGTGGAGAAGATGAGTCCAGAGGAGCGGGAATGGGCGGAGGATAAGCTGGGTCTCAAGGATTCCCTGCATGTGCAGTATATCCGCTGGCTGCAAAATGCATTCCGGGGAGATTTCGGTATCTCCTACAAATATAAGATGGATGTAAAAGAGGTGATCGGCGGCAGAATAGGCAATACACTGCTTCTCGGCGGCATCGGTTTCGTTCTCATTTTTGTGCTGGCACTGGCACTTGGCGTCTGTTGCGCATGGCATGAAGATAAGCTGGCAGACCGTATGCTATGCAGGATTGGGACGATCACCAGCTGTATCCCTGAATTTTGGCTGTCTTTGGCAGGGATTCTCATTTTTGCCGCGGCGCTTCGGTGGCTTCCCAGTTCTGGGGCTTATTCCATTGGAAAAGAAGATGATCTGGCAGACAGGGTCAGACATTTGATCCTCCCGCTGTCGGTGGTGGTCATCAGCCATCTTTGGTATTATGCCTATATGATCCGCAATAAACTACTGGAAGAAGTGCGGGCGGAGTACGTGCTGCTTGCCAGGATGAAAGGATTGAATAAGAGACAGGTACTATTTGGGCACTGCTTGCGCAACGTGATGCCTGCCTATTTCAGTCTTATGGCGATATCCGTGCCCCATGTGCTGGGCGGCACCTATATTGTGGAGACGGTCTTTTCCTATCCGGGGATTGGAACGCTCACTTATGAAAGCGCCAGATATCAGGATTATAACCTGCTGATGCTCTTGAGCCTGCTTACCGGTATGATTGTGATCTTCTGTAACATGTTAGCCCAGACGGTCAGCGAACGGATCGATCCTCGGCTTCGTCTGGATGACCGGAGAAGGTACGAGGAGGTGGACAGACTGTGAAAGACGGTTTCCAGGTGGTGGGGATACAGCACATCGATCGGCAGCCGGTCCACGGTTTCGGCGGCAGGAAGCAGCAGGGGAGACCTGTCGTATCGATCTTGCTTTTATTGCTGATTGCAGCCGGCTGTCTGGCCTGTGATCTATTTGTGGATAAAGATCCGTCTTATCTGGATCTTACACATAGTAATGTGGCTCCGAATCGGGATTATCTGTTCGGCACGGATACCATGGGACGGGATATCTTCTCCATGATCTGGTATGGCGGCAGGATTTCTTTGTGTATTGGATTTGTGTCCACGTTTATTGCCACGGTGCTGGCAGTAATTGTGGGTGCTGTCAGCGGTTGCGCCTCAAAGAGGGCGGATGGCCTGATCATGCGGATGGTGGATATTCTGCTCAGTGTTCCCAGCCTTCTGGTGGTGATGTTACTTCAGGCAATCCTGGGGAAGGCCAGTGTCCTGAGCATGGCTATTGTCATCGGGCTTACCGGATGGATGAGTATGTCTAAGGTAATTCGCACGGAAGTACGGCAGATCAAAAACAGCGGGTATGTGATTGCCTCTCAATGTATGGGCGGCAGGTTTTTTCATATTTTGTGGCATCATCTGGTCCCTAACTTTATATCCTCTATTATGTTTATGGTGATTATGAGCGTCCGTACCGCGATCGCGGCGGAATCTACTTTAAGTTTTATGGGAATCGGCCTGCCGATAGAAGTAATCTCCTGGGGCAGCATGTTATCGTTGGCGGAGCAGGCCCTTGCGGGAAGCGCCTGGTGGATGATCCTGATACCGGGATTTTTTCTGGCAGTAACGCTGGTATGCCTTACCAACTTGGGCAATTATCTGCGCAGGTCAATTAACGGTAAACATAGTAATTTGTAGAAAAATCCTACAATTCAAAGCAAACAAACATCCTATTTAGTAATTTTATCCAATAAAATATAACAAATTTATGGAAAAACGAAATATCTTGTGATACAATGTAAAAGTAATCATTGTCTTTTAATAATTTAGATGAATTTATTGTGCCATTTTGAAATCGTTGTTTTCTAATCAGCTGATGCTCTATTAAATTCGATTTTTTGCCACGATGTCTATTTTATTAAATCCAAGTTTTCAAATTTAGAGTGGGAATGGGGGATGTTTTATGCAAAAAGAAAAAACCGGGAAAAGAAGGTTTGGGAACAAGCAAAAAGATGGGGAATTCGTCAGTATTGAGAAAAAGATTTCAGGGCGCTTTGGACAGATTGTCATGCTCTGCTGTATCATATTGGGAGTCGTCACCGCTGTTTTAAGCTATATTTCCGCTGTGAGTGCGGTATCGGAGACCATTAACAATACTTCTACAGTGGCGGCCAACTATGTTTCCGCGGCGTTGCAGCAGTATGTGGCGATCGCTTATGAGACAGGCAGTATCGCACGTCTGGCCGATCCTGATAAGCCGGCGGAAGAAAAAGCGGAGATTCTGAATCAGAAGATTAAGGATCATGAACTGAACGGCGGTTATATTATTGACAGTAACGGTGTTGATGTGATCACAGGCGTGAATCTTGCTGACAGGAACTATTTTAAAGAGGGCATGAAGGGAAATACCTTTATTTCGACACCGGCATACAGCGAGGTGACTAAGAC
>CAYUKT010000031.1:0-913 GCA_964445285.1 uncultured Bacteroides sp.
CTCTCTGGCTTTTTTGTATTTTGGCACGGCGGGTTTCCTGGACATGGGGATTTCCGACAGGCTGAACCAGCGGGAGAGTGTCACCAACAAGAAAATTTATATCATCGGGATTGATGATAAGACGCTGGAAGAATATGGTCCGGTTAACACCTGGAGCAGGGAGATTCCGGCCAAGCTTGTATCCCTATTAAACGGTACGGGCAAGGTGCGTCCGGCGGTGATCGGATTCGATGTGATCTACAGTGAAGAGGCTGACAAAGAGGCAGATGATTATTTTGCCAGTGTCTGCGGGGAAGCGGGCAATGTGGTGGCGGCCATGAGCTTTTCTTTTAAAGAACAGCCCGAAAAAGGAACGGACGGAAAGATTGTCTATAATCCTTATCACGTGGAGTATGTGATCGAACCTTATGACAGTCTAAAAAGCCAGGTGACGCTTGGTTTTGCCAATACCTTTGTGGATACGGACGGTTATGTGCGGCAGGCCATGGCTTATTTGGATCATGATGGGACAAGAGAGTACAGTCTCTCTTCTCAGGTTTATAAAATCTATCAGGAAAGCCGGGGAGAGGAAGCGGTATTTCCGGCTGTGTATGGAAGAAATAACCGATTTTATTTCACCTATTCCGGCAAAGCGGGAGGTTACAGCGTAGTTTCCATGGCGGATGTGCTGGACGGCACGGTAGATCCGGCAATCTTTCAGGATGCGGTGGTGTTAGTGGGCGCCTATGCCGTGGGTATGCAGGATGCCTATATGCCGGCTATTGCCCACAACAGCCAGATGTACGGGGTGGAGATTCATGCCAATATCATAGAAGCTCTGCTGGAGGGCAGGACACAGCTTCCGGTTTCTCCGGTGCTCTACGCGCTGCTGGCAGGGATTTTGTGCGGTATTTTCTTTGTATGTGTAAGGAAA
>CAYUKT010000031.1:923-4984 GCA_964445285.1 uncultured Bacteroides sp.
AGAAGCTCTGCTGGAGGGCAGGAAACAGCTTCCTGTATCCACTTTTGATTATGCTCTGTCGTCTGCGCTTCTGTGCGTCATATTTTATGTCTGCAGTGAGAAAATGAGAATGCTGCATTCCTCAATCCTGCTGGCTGTACTGATGGTGCTCGATCTTGTCTTTGTAAAAGTAATGTATGGGAACGGATGGATCGTTCCGACCATCTTTCTGCCGGTCTGTCTGATCGTGATTTATCTGGTACAGATGGTGCGCAGATATCTGGCGGAGATTATGCGCAGACGGCGGGTGATCAATGTCTTCAAACAGTATGTGGCGCCCCAGGTGGTGGATAAGATCAGCAAGGACAGGGATTTTGAATTGGTGATTGGCGGGGAGAACCGCCATATTGCCGTACTGTTTGTGGATATCCGAGGCTTTACCACAATGTCGGAAAGTTTAAAGCCGGAGGAAGTGGTAGAGATTTTGAATGAGTATCTGGGACTCACCACCCAGGCGATTTTTGACAATGGCGGAACCCTGGATAAGTTTGTGGGTGATGCGACAATGGCGGTTTTCAATGCGCCTTTTGATTTGGATGACTATATTTTCCGGGCAGTTGCTACTGCGTGGGATATGCAGGCGGGAGCGGAAGCGATTGTCGAAAAATTCCGCCAGCGATACGGCAAGAGTGTTTCCTTCGGGATTGGTATCAACTGCGGCAATGCCGTTGTGGGAAATATCGGCTGTGATTTCCGAATGGATTATACGGCCATCGGTGATACTGTCAATACGGCGGCGAGATTAGAGAGTAATGCACGGCCCGGCCAGATTTTGATCAGCAGTGAGGTTTATGAGGCGGTAAAGGATAGGGTGACAGTAACGCCTATTGGAGAGATTCCCCTGAAAGGAAAGAGCAAGGGTGTCTTTGTGTATCAGGTGGATGAAGTGAAAAAGCTTCAGTAAGCTGAATCGGTATGGAGGAAAAATGAGTAAGCTGTATTTGGTTCCTGACAGGAAAGATATGGAGCGGATGTGTGCTCTGGCATCAGAATACGGATGCGCATTTGAATATAATGATTTCTATATAGCGAAAGTCATGGATGATTCCCGCAAGCAGGAGGAAATCGCAGAAGACTATAAAACATCTAAAAATAAATGGTTAGGCAAAAATTTGTTCTCCAAAGATACCTTGCACGGTGCATTCTTAGATGTGACGATCCACAGCGATGACCCCCTGATCAGGGACGCGTCCATGCTGCGGGTTCGGCAGTCCATGGAGATTGCGAAGCGTATGGGGTTGAAGGGTGTTGTGTTCCACACGGGACGTTTGGCCGGATTTCGTGCGCCAAATTATCTGCAAAACTGGTGTGACAGAAATGCAGCGTTTTTTACGGAGATAGCACAACAATATCCAGCACAGCAGATTTACATGGAGAATATGTTTGATGAGGCGCCAGATATTTTGGCAGGATTGGCGGAGAAGATGCGGGATGTTGAGAATTTCGGAGTCTGCCTGGATTATGCGCATGCCATGCTTACCGGACGTTCGGGGCAGGAGTGGATGGAGACGCTGGCTCCCTATATCCGCCATATACACATCAATGATAATGATCTGCAAAATGACCTGCATCTGGCGGTAGGCGCCGGAGCGTTGGACTGGCAGGAATTTGACAATCTGATCAGACTGAATCGGATAGAAGCGCCGGTGCTGGTGGAAGTAAGCGGCTATGAGGCACAGAAGGAATCGCTTCAATACATGAAGCGCCACGGGATATATCCGATGGAAAGAGAGAGGGAAGAGTAGGATGCATCTGCAATACAAAGACTTTGAAAAGATCATGGATATCGGTATACGCCTTTCCACGGAAAGGGACAGGAATCGTCTGCTCATGACCATTCTGGATAAGGGAATGGAGATCACAAACTGTGATGCAAGCACCCTGTATCTATATGAGAATGACGAATTGCATTTTAAGTTTATGAAGACACTTTCCCAAGGTGTTTGCAGGGGATTGGACGGGGAAGACATTGATCTGCCGCCGGTGCCGATGAAAGAGGAAAATGTCTGTTCCTATGCGGCCATCCATCAGGAAGTTGTAAATATTCCAGACGTGTATGCCAGCAGTCAGTTTGACTTTTCCGGGCCCAGACAGTATGACAGTCTGATCGGGTATCGTACACAGTCGCAGCTGGTGGTGCCTTTAGCTAACAATGAAAACGAATTGATCGGGGTTTTGCAGTTGATCAATGCTATGGATAAAAAGGGTAAGGTGATCGCTTTCAATGAAGTCTATGAGATCATTATCCGTGCGCTGGGCGCCATTGCCGCGATTGAACTGACGAATCTTTCTTATGTGGAAGCGCTGAAGACACAGATCTATTCTTTCGTGGAGGCGCTCACAACGGCGCTGGAGGAGAGGACGCCGTATAATGCCCTGCATACAAGAAATGTAGAAAAATATGCAAGCCTGTTGGCGGACTATATCACAGAATTACATAAAGAAGGAAAATGCGAAAAGACATTTGATTCTGCAAGAAAAGAGCAGTTGATGCTGGCGGCGCTCATACATGATATCGGTAAGATGGTGGTGCCTTTAAGCATTATGAATAAGGCCACCAGACTGGATACGGAGATAGAGAAAGTGGATGCCCGGTTTGAACTGCTTAAGGCATTGTATGAAATTGATATGCTGCGGGGCAGGATAACCCAGGAAGAATATAAGACAGTCATAGAGGATCTTAAGTCAGAACTTGCTTTTATCCATGAGATGGATGTGATCGATCGTGTGAGTGACGAGGACTGTGAACGGATCAAAAGACTTGCAGGGAAACAGCATGTGGGTGAGGACGGCTCGGTACTGCCCTACCTGACAAAGCGGGAAGTGGAATGCTTGAACATCCGGAGTGGAACCCTGACGATGCAGGAGCGCAAGGAGATGGAAAACCATGTGGTCATGACTTCCAGGATTTTGGATAAAGTGCAGTTTTATAAAGGATTTTCCATGGTGCCCAAGTGGGTGGGCGCCCATCATGAGTATATGGATGGCAGCGGGTATCCCAACAAGCTGAAAGGCGATGAACTTGACCTGGAGACAAGGCTTCTGACGGTGGTGGATATCTATGATGCACTGGTGGCCACGGACAGGCCTTATAAGCAGCCGATTGCAAGGCCGAGGGCAATCCAGATACTGAAGGATATGGCAGCAAAGGGTAAAGTGGACTTACAGCTGGTGGAATGGCTGGACGAGGCACTGGAGAGGGAAGAAGTATAAGAGCATTTTCCAATAGAATATAATATCAGATAAAAACTGTTAAACATATCAAATGTGTTGGATATGTTTAGCAGTTTTTTATATGGAATTATAGGATTTTCAGTTTGTTTAGAAGTTTACAATATTAGTAGAATAAAGAGTTAAAATATGATACTTTAAATATAAGACGATTTATGTCGTTTGAAGTCGGACGATGTATTGAATTCGGGAATTATCAGTAACAGAGTCAGTCGTTTCTAAAAATATGGATAAGGAGGAAAACAAATGTCAGAAAAGCAACAGGCACTTTTTATCAATGAGATTATCCTGCAGGCCGAAAAGGCGGGAGGCGAAATGATGCTTCGCACAGAGTCTGCGCATCATATTTCTCTGATCTATGAAATGCTGTCGGA
Source organism: uncultured Bacteroides sp. (assembly GCA_964445285.1). Lineage (GTDB taxonomy): Bacteria > Bacillota > Clostridia > Lachnospirales > Lachnospiraceae > UBA3282. The sequence goes on from CAYUKT010000031.1 coordinate 4,568, forward strand.
ACTGCCAAAGGCAGCGTATCCGAAGACCTGGGAGGCGGTTTCCAGAAGTACCGCGGCCAGAAAGCTGGCGGTGGAAAAGACGCAGAACAGCATTTTTGACGAGCAGGCTGATAGTCTTTTAAAGAAAGGTCATGAGGACGGCTGGGAGGACGGATTTTTTCTTCCGTTTGCAAGACGGGAGGCGGGAAAGATCCATGTGAATTTTGTAAGTTCCATTGCACAGAACGTCTATGAAATGATCACGGCAGTCTGTGTAGTTGATCCGGCAGCCGGGGAGGCGGGAGCGATCATCGACCGCAGTACTACCCATGTGTGTTATCCGCCCCGGCATACATTATCCGCGCATGCGTGGTTAAAAGTCGATCTGCCGGAGGATACGGCAGATGCCGGCAGAGAACTGGTAGTACTCCAATTTGC
>CAYUKT010000031.1:5084-8951 GCA_964445285.1 uncultured Bacteroides sp.
GTGCGGATGGCGGACGGCAGTCTAAGATGCATATCCGAGATAAAAATAGGAGAGAAAGTGGCATCGACAAAGGATGCATTGGAAGTGAAGGATGTGATCACGGGAGAGGAAACGCAGGGAATGATGCGCCTGTATACACAAAAGGGAAAAGGTGTCCTGGCGACCAGTCAGCATCCGATCCTGACGGCGGATGGCATTAAGATGGTGCAGGAGTTAAAACCGGGAGAGGATGTTATTGTCATGGAGGATGGAAGCAGGGAACTGCTTACGGAGATCCTGGTGGAAGAAATCCGCGTGTATCCCATTTACAATCTGGTACTTTGTAAAGCCGGAGGCGGGGATATCCCGGCAGATGCCGGCTTCCTGTTTGCAGACGGCATGACGGTAGGAGATAACAATATGCAGGGCCTGGCAGTCTCCAATTATCATTACAAAAGGCAGCAGAAGTATGGACTGCCGGCGGACTGGAAACAGGATGTGGAAAGTGCAGTTCACCAATTTTCCTATTTACAGGGTGTGGATATTTTATGGAAGCAGGAGTAGAAGGTGCGGAAAGGAGAGAGAGATGGGTATAGTTCTTTGGCCGGATATTATAAAAGTATCCTGTTGTTTTACGGACACAACGACAGGCACAGTACATGGGAGTTATCAGATTTACTGGGACACGCCGGAGGAGCCCGGACCCTATACGGCACAGCTTCTTACAGGTACGGAGGTGCTGGTACAGAAAAAACAGGTCTATGGGACCGCCGCGTCTTTAGAGGCGGATATACCGGAAGCGCAGCGGACGAATTGTTTTGTGGCGATCTTTCCGGAGGGGAAGGAAGTCAGGAATCGGCTTCCGGTTCCGGGAGGACCGGTGTGCCGGCTGCAGGAAATTATCTGCGGGGAAAGTCAGGAGAGCGGGTTATGCAAAGCCTTGCAGCTGCGATATGCAATGGACAATATCACTCCTGAGAAGATAATGGTACAGTTAAGACTTGCGGACGGCAGGATAAGGCTGATACCGCTTGGACTTTATGAGAGCAGGATTTCGCTGGAAAGTCTGGGCATAGAGGGCGAGGAAAGCGTTCAGCTGGGTATGGGATGCGTTTATAAAGAACAGAATACGGTCATTGAGCAGGAACCGGCAGAGGAGGCGTTTGTGGAGGTTTGCAGAAAGGCGCCGGTACTTACAGGTATGTCAGCGGAGATTGGCGCAGAAGTGTCAATGATCACGGATCTGCCGACCAGGATGCCGGGGCAGCAGGCAGGATTCAGGATATGTCTTGACCAAGCAGGGATTGGCAGCTATTTGGCAGTGATCTCCTGTGCAGGGGCTAAGGTGAAGGCAGAAGCCAGACTGTCGGAGGATAAGATGAGTTTGGCTGTGCAGTTACCCCTGGCGGATCTTCCGTATGGGCTGGAACAATCTTATCTGCTGTCGGTGATCCGGAAGGACGGGATGGTCACTTCCCCGGAAAGTGAAGGGTTGGCGGTGAATCTGCAGATGCCGGCAGTGGAAACACTGCAGCGGATCAAGAAGGATACTTTCCGGCTCAGACTTTCCGGACAGGCGGTCGGCAGGCCGCAGATATGCAGGGCATTTCTGAAAGATGCGGATGGAAAGAGGGAAGCTATTGATTTTACAGGCAGCGAACTGGAGTATACATTTGCAGCCTGGGAGAGTGTGTCCCTTGCGTGGGTGAACGGTAAATCGACAGGCCCTGAGACAGAATCATTTGACTTGAAGATACCTGCTTATTTAAGTGGCGAGGACAAGAACGGCCATCCCTTTATATACTATGCGGGGGATGCTGCGGCAGAACCCGGCGGCATGATCCGAGTGGAAGTACCGGTGAAGGCAGTTCTGGAAAAACAAGTACTAAGCGGTGTATTTACACTGCTGCCGCCTGAGGAAACAAAGACAGAGGGAGTGGTTCTGGAAATGGCCGACACGGTCTGGCCGGATCATCAGGAGTATGACGGTGAAAAGATTAAGAGTGACTGGCTGGCACTTTTAAAGGCGGCTGAGACGGCGGGATTTGACGCGGAAGACTTGAGAGAACTGAGGAGGACTGTGGCTGCGCGTCTGCCCCAAAAGTCGGACGTGGAGGAGCAGGCATTTTACCATTTTGATATGAGAAGGCGGCAGTGCGGCCTGTTTCCGGGCATGGCGCTGCTTGTGGAGTCCGGCAGGATGCAGTGGTCGGATGATTCGAAGGGGAGCGGTTATTTTGCAGGTATATCCGGGGCGGAACAGATGCGGATCCCGGTGGTATGCCGTGATGGAAAGACCGGGCTTGACGCCTTTCTATGGCTGCTGAAAAATTACACGCAAAGGTTCGAACAGCCGGCTTATGATAATTTGGGTAGATTGCCCGGCGGCGCGGGAACTGTGGATCTTGGCAGACATATGCTCAGACAGAACCATCTGATCGTACATTATCCGGATAATTTCATATCGCATTGCGCACAGGGTGAGGTACGCGCCTGTAACAACGAATATCTTGCAGCGGCGGAAAGTCTGGAGATCATGGAGCGTGACATACGGCTTATGGAAGAGGATGGATATTTGAGTGATGTCAGAGAGGGAAGTCAGGCTTATTTTGTATTTTTAAGAGGACGGGTACATATGACTCCCTGCTTTGCGATCCGGATGGAAGGCAGGGAATATTGGGTTACAGTGGGGACAACTGTGGGCGATATGATGGACCGTTTTGGGCAGTCTTTTAGTCTGCTGAGAGACGGTGTCAGGGCAGAAATGCCGCTGGTGGACAGGCAGGCACTCAGAGAAATCTGTCTGGCGCCGGGGGATAGTCTGATAACAAAAGCATAACAGGCATGGAGATATCTATGTTTCAAAGAACAAAAGAGAAAATTTATGTACACAGAGAACAGCAAAGGCGCATCTTTTTTACAGCACAAAATGCTGTGGAGGAGAACCTTACGCTGGCGCAGAGTTTTCAGAAGCAGGGACGTTTATATTTGTTTGTGGACAGTGATGTCCGGGATGTAGAAGAAGTGAAAAAAATAATTTCCTGGTTTCGCAGCGTCCATGACGGAGAAGGTCTTCTGCTGGTGAAGGAAGACAGCTGGAATATGTATAACTGGTCGTTTCTGTCCCTGCGGGGAAATACGGGCAGAAAAATGCTGGGAGAGGGCAGTCTGCGGTTTTGGATTCCGGAGCAGGGAGGCAGAGAATGGCGGATTCTTGTGGAGGAGGAGTCCTTTGTATTTCAGGACGAAGGAGGAAATGATCTGCGCGCTAAGCTGGAATGGGCAACGGATACCGGTCAAAGGCTGTCCGGACTGCGCCTTGTGATGACGGGCAGGCAGGCGGGGTGTCTGACTTTTCAGATACCAAAGCCAGGTTCCCTGCGTGACATGGGCGTGTCCTTACGTTATGGGGTAAAGAAGGAGGCCGATGAGGATGGGGCGGTATCCGGACCAGATGCCTATGATCGGATCCGGATCGATCTGATGGAATATGCCGGAGATCCGGAGAAAGTCGGGATGAACGGTTGTCTGGACCTGTGCGCCCGTCTGTGGCAGTCGCGCAGCTGTCTTTCCTGGCAGGGAGAGGTCGGCTTAGACACGGCGTTTCGACTGCTCCCCACGGGACAGCTTCATCTGACAGCGGAGGCGTCAGAGAATCGAGAAGAAGCGGCAGACGGCGAAGAACATGCAGACAGAGATGACCAGGGAAGCATGCCGCCTTGTCTTGTATGGGAAAAACAGCGGTTCAGAAAGGGACAGGCAGTGGAGGAATACTACCTTGCTCCTGCCGGTGATTTTCGTGTACAGGAAGACGGACGCATTCTTCTGGGACTCTGCGGGCTGGAATACCTGTATGTAAGGAAAGGGGATATTCTTCGCTTCAGCCCT
>CAYUKT010000031.1:9051-13155 GCA_964445285.1 uncultured Bacteroides sp.
CTGCGGGCTGGAATACCTGTATGTAAGGAAAGGGGATATTCTTCGCTTCAGCCCTGGTCATTCGGGAGAGGCAGCATCTGGTATCTTAGTGAAAACAGGTGGAACAACGATCCCTTATCTCACGGCTCTTTCAGGCTCTGGCAGCGTGCCCTGTTATTATAGCCAGCCTCTGGTGCGGCCGATTTTTAGGATGGGGAGCGGGGACACCCTTCCTTTTTGTGAGGTGCCCTTTGCGGCCATGGATGCGGGGACGGCGCTGCCTGTCTTTCCGGCAGCAGGTCTGGATGAAAAGGGCGTACAGACTGGAATGAACCTGGAGAATCAAATCTTGTGCAGACAGCGTATCAATCTGATGACGGCATTGACAGCGCAGCAGGCGGAAAAAACGCAGCAGGCGGAACCGGCACGGCTGAATGGCGAAGCTGTGAGGGATGGGACGGAACTGGTGCAGGCGGTGACGGAACAGGGGATTTTGGTGGAGTATACACAGCAATCCCTGACAAAAGACACTTTTTTGCGGGTGGAATTTACAGAGGACTTTGTCCTGTATGGCGTTTCGGGCAGGCTGAAGGCAGCCCTTATGTCCGGGCAATGCGCCATCGCCCTGTCGGATGCGGAGGAATTTGACGTCTGCTGTCAGACGGCGGATATGCAGCTGGATGTGGATGGCTGGGGATTTGCCTTTCCCCCGGAGACCTGGGAGGAACATGGGACGGTGATCGTCCTTAAGTATACCAGGGAATACAGCATAAGTGAAATGGCGTCTCTGCCAAAGCAGTGGAGTATGGCGACCCAAGGCGCGGTAAGGCGGCTGCAGCAGACGATAGACCAGCTGTCTGGACTGTATCAGGAGGTAAAGCAGTTTGACAGGCTTCGGCAGGTCATTGCGGATAAAGAATGGTGCGGTGTCATCGTGTTTCATGCGGTCATGGCGCCCGGCCGGATGCCTGCAGGGCTGGCATTTTTATCGCAGGGGATCGAGGAGGAACAGATGGAAGCGCATCACCTGATCCTGAGGGCGCGGACGCTGCAAGCAGAGGGGAATGCAGCGTTGTCTCCCTCTTTGACGGATGGGCTGATCTATTATAGGAGCGGGGTGGAATTCGGAGAACGTTGTCCGGATTATTCTTTCATTGTCACAAAACTGGAGGTACTTTTTGAGGACTCTCTTACCAGGGAATTTTCCTGTGAAATGGAACTTTTAATAAACCGGTTATTCAATACCCTGACCCGGCCGGCCGGGGAGGCGGATAACAGCCTGATCGTGATCGAGGGCAGATATCAGGAGCAGGACGGAATCGGCGCCTACCATTTTGCGCTAAAAGAAAATACCAGGATCGGTCTGCTCTCATCGCCTGTCACCGAAGTCAATTTTACAGGGGCACAGCTTCTCATCGGGGGTGATGCCGCGGACAGTGCGGTGGACTTTTTGCTGGCCGGAGAGTTGTATTTTGAGGAAAAGAGCGAAGAGGAAGCGGATGGGCTTGATCTGTACAGTTACGGACAGGAGGGCGGCGGTCTTTGTTTTACGGGACTCTGCGTACATATGGAGCATCAGGTTTTTGAGGTGAGAAACAGCCAGATGGTGTTCCGGGCGGATCTAAGTACGGCCAGGGAAGGTTCCTTTGCATCTCAGATACCCATGCATCCTATTTCTTTGGAAGTACATGATGGAGACGGGGTGACACCCGCTTCCCTGGGGTATATGGGCATCAGTGCGGACGGTATCAAGCAGGCGGAACTGACGGCAAAGTGGAGCGGTATTCTCTGGGAAATCTCCCTGGGCGGTATGGGGCTTCTTGCGGAGAATCTGGCGCCACGCCTGCTGCTTCTTACCGCGTTCAGCCCGGACGATTCTATTTTTCATTCGGACGCAATGCGGAGGCGGGAAGATGCGCCCACAAAACGTTATGTGGGAGTCAGGCTGACTATGGGGAAAGACGGGGGCACAGGGGCGGGATTTTCCCTCAGCCTGCAGCAGTTTATGCAGCTTAGCTTCCGTTCACTGGAATTGAAGAAGAGTAAAGCAAAAGACGGTAAGCAGGGTTCCTGCGGTATCTTAATACGGGATTTTCAGTTAAAGGCGCTTGCACTGTCCATGCCTCCGGGAGGAAACAGTATCTGGATTTTTGGGGCGCCGGGGGCGAAGAAACTGGCATGGTTTGCGGAATATACGGAAGAGAAAAGTTAGTGCGGAAATACGCGCAGAAATGAGGGCTGAAATGGCAAAAACGTTTGTGAAACTCACCATGTTTTATGTGGAACAGGGGCTGGCGCAGACCATCGAAGTGTTTGACAGTACCAATCGGCTGCAGGCGCTCGTGCTGGTGGATTTTGGGACGGATCGCAGCAGGAGCGGAAACTACGCTTCTCTGAAGGCAAAGAATAACGCCCTGGGAAATTCCTGTACACAGCTGGAGCAGAAAGTGATCGACCGTGGAAAAATCGATATTCTGATCATATCTCATACGGACAATGATCACATCAATCTTCTGGTAAAACTCTTACAGTCCCGTAATGTAGTCATAGATAAGGTAATCCTGGGCGGGACGCCCAGAGGCAGAAATTCTCTTGAAATGTTTAATGACAACGTGGTTGGAGGGAAAAGAGGGAGCATGGCGTTGAAGGGATTAGGGGAGCAGCTTATCAGAATCTTTCAAAATCCCGCTGATCGGGTACATTTCTTTGCTTCTATGAATCACTATTTTATAGAAAAAGACGGTCGCTATGTGCAGAAAGAAGGAAGTGCAACCAGATTGGCGGAGTGGAAATTCGGCCCTTCCCAGATGCGGTGTCCCAAAGCGCTTCTGCGTGTGGTGACCAGCAGACATTATGTAGATGATACAAAGGTGAGCCTGGATGCGGCAGCTTATATCAACACAAACTCGGTGGTCCTTGCGATGGAGGTTTATGCCGATGAGTATAATGCCATACCTGCCTCTGTGCTCTTCCTGACGGGGGATATTCAATGGACTACCATAGAATATTTGACGGGGTGTTTTGAAAAAGGCGGTACAGCCTGTTTTCCTTTTTTAAATCCAGGCGTTCACCGTGCCATGATCGTACCTCACCACGGCGCCCTGAAAACAGCTTGTAAGGGAAATAACATAGTGAAAGATAAAGATGGAAGCAATCCGCTGGAGGTACAGCTTGCAGACCTGAGGAAGTGGGGAGAGAAGATGGATTGTGAAATTTTGGCGGTCAGCGCCAGGGCAGGCTATAAGCGTCCGCATCCTTGTCAGCAGACCATAGATAAACTGAGTACCGGACACCTGAGGACAAATTTACCATCCCATCAGAATTTTGAGATAAGTGCCTCTCTTTCCAGAAATAAGACAGAGTGTTTCTATACGGATACGGTAATATTGGCGGAACAACATGCTGTGTATACCTCTTATGTGGGAGAAGTGACAGCGCCTGGTGGGACACAGGCGGTGAAAACTGCCCGCAATGTGATCATCACAGTGGATGAGGAGGGTAATATGGCTGTGTCCGCAGAGGAGAGAGAAGGTGCTTAAATGTCGGAAATAGGGGTGCTGTGGGATTATTTAAATGCGATAATGAGAGACGGAGAAATAACGTTAGGATTGTGGGACATGAATCTGCCTATGAACATGAAATCGTTGATGGACAAGATTTACGGACATGTGAGAAGTGTTACGCTGTGCGAAGTTTCACTTTCGGCACAGCCGGAAGAGCAGACGATTCTCATGACAGGTACATGTCCTTCCGTATTTTGTAAGGAGATCGTGGATCAGACAGAGGTGCGGATTACCATGAAGGATACCGGGAACGGCAGTGGATGGGGACGCGTTTGGCACATCGTCTGGAGAAACGTCTATGCAGGGGGCGGCGGAGGCATACGGTGGCTTGACAGATGGCCGGGGAATCCCACCATGCAGGTGAGGGAAGGACTGTTTGTTCATAGCGCTTCGGTACTAAAAGGAAGTGTGGTCGTAAGCTATGAGTATACGGCTGTTTCAGAGTCGGCGTGGAAGCCTTCCATGGCGGATGATACAGACCGCTTTGCGCTGTCCGTAGGAGGGACTTATGAGCAGTCCCGGTGGAGCATGTATGCTTCCCTGGCCTACGGCAGGATCAGCC
>CAYUKT010000032.1:0-12999 GCA_964445285.1 uncultured Bacteroides sp.
GCTATCATATATGCAGATAAAGGAGACAATACAATGTACGAGGTTCATTTTTATCAGGATGCCAACGGAAATCAGCCAGTCAAAGAATACCTTGATAAGTTGGAAGAAAAGTCCATAAAAAGCAAAGATGCCAGAATAAAATATAATAAAATAGACCAATATATCGGAATACTAATGGAACATGGGACAGCGGCAGGCGAGCCGTATGTAAAGCATTTGGATGGTGAAATATGGGAACTGCGTCCGTTGAGAGACAGGATTCTATTTTTTGCATGGGACGGAAACTCATTTATTTTGTTAAGCCATTTTATGAAAAGTACACAGAAAACGCCAAAAAGAGAGATTGAAAAAGCAAAATGGCTAATGGAAGATTTCACAGAAAGGAGCAGAGAAGATGGATAATGGAAAGAAAATCTCCCCAGTGGGGGAAAGCTGGAGCGAATACAGAAAGAAACATTATACGGCAGAGGAAATTGCCGAAAATGATTTAATGGTTAAACTGGTTGGAGAGATAATAAAGACCAGAAAGGAAAATCATATATCGCAAAGGGAATTGGAGGATATGACAGGGGTAAAGCAGTCTGTGATTGCAAGAATGGAAAGCGGAAAAACTGACCCCCAGTTATCAACTATTTTAAAACTGCTGGTATCTATGGGAAAAACGCTTACAATTGTTCCGCTGGAGCTGGCTGAAAAATAGGATGTTTAATAAGTTCCAAAATTGCATTTTGGGGTGTAACCGATAAACAATGGGGATTGCATGTTTGTTAAATAAATGATATTTTGGTATATTTTCGAATATAGCAAAAGAGGTTTGAAGTGGTAATATACGGAAATTTAGAATAAAAAGGGGAACAGAAGAGAGATGCTTGATAATAAGAAAGCAATGTTGAGTTTTATCGTGAGTTTTTTGCTGGGCTTTATGCTGGTGATATTTGGACCGGCAGAAATCTTCTTTGCCAATGTGTCAGAATTTGAATTCCTGTATGGGGAATTTGCAGGATATATGGCATTGTTTTTTCTGGGGATTCTCATAGTGCTCACGATTGTGCTGACTTTGCTGCCGGAGAAGATTCACAGAATTGTGCTTTCGGTGCTCTTTGCCATATCTGTGGCAGGTTATCTGCAGGTTATGTTTCTCAATAAGAATCTGGATCTGCTGGGGGTAAATCCTGATGGCTATCATGTGCCGCTTGCGCAGGGAATCCTCAACCTGCTGATCTGGCTCGTGGTTTTGGCGGGTGTGATCGTGTTGGCTGTACGGAAAACGGAAATCTGGAAAAAGGTGGTTATGTATCTGTCGATTCTTCTGATCGGCATGCAGGCGGCAGCGCTTGTCTCCCTTCTGCTTACGGCGCCTGGGGAAGCCTATAAGCGGGCCAAGGGGGACGACCGCTTATGGGGTAAAGATCAGTATACTGTCTCGGCGGATAAAAATATCATTGTGTTTGTGCTTGACTATTTCAGCAGCCTCTATTTACAGCAGATGCTGGCGGTATATCCGGATGGGGCAGACTGTCTGCATGACTTCACTTATTACAGCAATGCGGATTGTACTTATTATGGGACGTTTCCGTCTATGGAGCATATGCTGACAGGCTGTGAGGTAGACACCACAATTTCCAATGATGAATGGCTTAAAAACAGTTGGAATAATGATTTGACGGTAGAATTTTATCAGGAAATGCATGCCAATAATTATAATATGAACGTATATACAACCGATGTCCATGTGCTGAGTGCGGGCAATGGATGTGGTATCCTGCGTGACCGTATCTCCAATATTACAGATGAACCCAGAGAAGTAGAGGTAAATACAGGGCTGCTGCTGCGGACTTTAAGTAAGATGTCCGGTTATCGTATGGCGCCGGATCTGATAAAGCCTCGGTTTTATACAAATGTCAGCGAATACAGCCTGATCGTGCAGGAGCTGGGAGAGGGCATTACCCATACCAACAGCGATTTTTATGCGAAACTGCAGGAAGATGGACTGAAGGCGGATGATTCGGCTAATTATTTTATTCTTCAGCATTTGATCGGAACCCATGAGTTCAATACGGATATAAATGGAAATTATCAGGAGAAGACTTCTGTGGAGGAGACAGCACGGGGCTGTATGACGATCATGGAAGCGTATTTGGATGAATTAAAAAGGTTAGGCGTCTATGATGATGCTGCGATCGTCATTACGGCGGATCATGGCGGGGATTGGAAGGAAGACCTGCAGGTGATCTATTTTGTCAAACAGCCTGGTGAGAAACATGATGTCAGTCCGGTGACCAATGCGCCGATTTCCCACTGTGATATGCTGCCTACGGTGGCGCAGATGGCGGGAATAGATCATGCGAAGTATGGCAAATCTATTTTTGAGTTCGGTCAGGACGAGCAGAGGGAACGTACCATGTGGGTGCGGGCGAAAGAGGAGGATTATCCTACAGATGCGTATTTTTGCTATACGTACACCGGTGATATTCTGGCACTGATCACGCAGGTTGACGCAGGCCCCACAGTCATCCGGGAAATGTATGAACCATTTTATTAAACTTCTGGCAAAGTCTTAGAGATATACCAGGGAGAGGAGTGTTCATGGAGATTTATTATGTGGAGGATGATGCAGATATCGCTGGGTCTACCAAGGCTTACCTGGAACAGAATGGGTATCGGGTATCACTGTTTCCTACGATACGGGAAGTCCAGACAGCTTTAAGGGCAGGCTGTCCGGCTCTGGTGCTGGTGGACTGGAATATGCCGGACGGTCATGGAAGTACATTGTGTCGGTGGATTCGGGCCAACAGAAAGGAACTGCCGGTAATCTTCCTCACGGTGCGCGGTGATTCCAGGGATATTGTGGATGGGTTTGCCTGTGGGGCGGATGACTATGTTGTCAAGCCTTTTGAATTGGATGTCCTGCTCTCCAGAATCCGGGCCCTGCTCAGAAGAGCGGGAGATATTTCCGAACGCTATCTGTCCTGTGATGGAATTGTGCTGGACAGGGAAGCCAGGCATGTCAGGTGTGGAAAAGAAGAAATTGCTTTGAGTCCGGCGGAGTATCGTCTGCTTTTACTGCTTTTGGAGAATCAGGGAAAGACGCTGCCCCGGGAACGGATTCTGGAGGCTTTGTGGGATGCAGAGGGCAATTTTGTCAATGACAATACGTTGACAGTGACTTTAAAGCGTTTGCGGGAAAAGCTGCATCAGCCGGTCTGTATCAAAACAGTCAGAAGCATCGGCTATCGGATGGAGGAGACCTTATGCAGGAAAGAAAACAGTTGGGAATATTAATGGGATTTACCATGTCCGTCAGTCTGCTGGCGGCTTTTTTTACGGCATTGATTATGGGAGTGTCTTTTCATATGTCATCAGTGCTGTCAGGGAAAATGGTTCTGTGTATGACGGCAGGATTTGGCGTGGCGGTGAGTCTGTTTACGGGTACTGTTTTGTATATGAAAAAGTCGGCGGACAGACGGGCGCAGGCACTGACAGATTATCTGGAAGAAATCAATATGGGAAGAGCGGGAATCCTCATGCCGGAGAGAGAAGACGAACTGTCCAAACTGCAGGATGAAATATATAAGACCGTTACCATGCTGTATCAGACAAGGGATGAGGCGGTGCAGACGAAACAACGTTACGCACAAAATCTGTCCAATATCGCTCATCAGATCAAGACCCCTATCACGGCCATTTCCCTGGCAGTACAGATGGGGCAGGATGATCAGGGACTGTGTCGGGAGCAGATTCAAAGACAGCTTTCCCGGCTGACTCATCTGGAGGAAGCGCTTCTGTTATTGGCCGGAATGGATGCGGGAACACTGCTGTTTAGAAAGGAAAAGGTGGATGTGTATACGCTCCTGATGATGGCGGCGGACAATCTGCAGGAATTGTTTCGGCGGGCCCGGGTGGATGTTTCGATACCGGAACTGGGAGAAATGTCCATGAGCGCGGATTTTGACTGGACCATGGAAGCAGTGATGAATCTTCTTAAGAATTGTATGGAACACACGCCGCCTGACGGGAGCGTATGCTGTCAGTATGAACAGAATCCGCTCTATACGGAGATTCGAATCTGGGATACCGGGGAAGGATTTGTGCAGGAAGATATCCCCCACTTGTTTGAACGGTTTTATCGTGGGAAAAATGCATCGGAGGGAGGTATCGGCATTGGCCTTGCGCTGGCAAAGGAGATCATTGAGCGGCAGAACGGTACGCTGCGGGCGTTAAACCGAACAGAGGGCGGGGCGTGTTTTGAAATTCGTATTTATAGTCACTGAGTTGTCACTTTACACTGCTATACTCAAATCAGTATAGAAAGGTTGGTGATAAGATGGAAATCTTAAAATGTGAAGGCGTAAGCAAAGTATATGGGAGCGGAGAAAACTGTGTGACGGCGTTAGATGGGATTAATCTGTCTGTGGAGGCCGGAGAGTTTGTGGCTGTCGTTGGTGCATCCGGATCCGGGAAATCCACGCTGTTACACATTCTTGGCAGTGTGGATCGGCCTTCTGCAGGAAAGGTCCTGATAGACGGCATGGATATCGCATCCCTGAATCAGAAACAGGCGGCTGTTTTCCGGCGCAGGAAAGTGGGCATTATCTATCAGTTTTACAATCTGATTCCCACACTCACGGTGGAAAAAAATATTCAGATGCCGCTGCTTTTAGACAAAAAGAAAGTGAACAGGGAGTACTTTGATCAAATCGTAACTTCTCTCGGTATTGCCGCTAAACTGCAGGCATTTCCCAGCCAGCTTTCAGGTGGGCAGCAACAGCGGACGGCCATTGCCAGGGCTTTGATCTACCGCCCGGCGATTCTTCTGGCGGATGAGCCCACAGGCAATCTGGATCAGAAAAATTCCAAGGAAATCATGGATATGCTGCGGCTTTCTAACCGTAATCTGAAACAGACCATTCTTTTGATCACGCATGATGAGAAAGCGGCTCTTATGGCTGACCGTATTGTGACAATAGAGGATGGCCGCATCGTCAATGATGTGAGGAGGTGAGCGGTATGTGGAAAGCATATTCGACAGGATATATCAAACAGAATCGTGCCATCTGTGCCACAGTCGTGGCAGGGTCCTTTATCGCGGCATTGTTTGTGTCTTTACTGTGTGGATTATTTTATAATTTCTGGCAGGATGATATTGCCAATGTGATCGAAGAAGAGGGCACGTGGCATGGGCGGATCACAGGAGAGATCGATGAGGAAGGGATTTCGCTGATCCGCAGTTTTTCCCATGTGGAAGGTGTGGTCGTGAGGGAGGATCTGTCCGGGGAAGAGGGAGTGGTGGTGGATATCACCTTTGCCCCGGTGCGGTCGGTTGAGAAGGATATGCCCATGATCGCAGAGGAGCTGGGCCTTAAAGAGGGGGCTGCCACCTATCATTACCGGCTTCTATCACTATATTTTGTGCGGATTCCGGGGGATGAATATCCCAGGCTTGTGCTGCCGTTTTATCTGGCAATCATTGTGGTAGTATGTATCTCCATGGTGCTGGTGATCTACAATGCCTTTGCGTTTACGATGCATACAAGGGTGCATCAGTTTGGCATCTTTGCCAGTGTGGGAGCGACACCGGCACAAATTCGTATCTGCCTGCTGCAGGAAGCATTTCGCATGACAATGCTGCCGATTCTTGGCGGTATTTTAACGGGTGTGATCCTCTGCCGGGGGTTGATTGCGGCGATTGAAAAGATGGTGGAGCAGATTGGGGGCGGAAGAAGCGCAGAGTTCATGTATCCCCCGCTCCTGCTTGGACTGACATTTATATTATCGGCGGCAACAGTGCTTGCGGCCGCCTGGATACCGGCTAAGAAGATGAGCCGGATGACGCCCCTTGAGGCGATTCGGGGAAGCGAGGAGATGCAGCTCATCAGGAGAAGGCATTCCCCGATCATGTCTTTTTTGTTTGGCATGGAAGGGGAATTGGCAGGGAATTTTTTGAGAGCACAGAAGAAGGCATTCCGCACGACTACATTGTCTCTGACGTTATCATTTATGGGATTTATGCTTGTGCAGTGTTTCTTCACATTATCTGATATCAGCACGGAGGAGACCTACTTTGCCAGATATCAGGATGTCTGGGATATCATGGTAACGGTGCAGGATACCGGGATTGGACAGATGAGGCAAGATGACGTGGAGACATTGCGTAGACTGCCGGGCGTGGCTGATGTGGCAGTGTATCAGAAGGCAGAAGCTGACTGTAAGATACCGGAAGCGTGGGTCAGTGAGGAATTGCTTGCCATTGGCGGGATGGAAGTGTTGACGGATGGCAGCATTCTTCAACAGGGGGGAGTTTATACGGTGAAAGCGCCTGTTGTGGTATTAGATAATAAAAGTTTTAAGCAGTACTGTGAACAGCTTGGAGAAGGAAATATGGCGGAGTTGTTCCAGGGAAAGGATATCACAACGTCCATGGAAGGTACGGTAGTGATCAATCTTGTGTGGGACAGTCTGCACAGTAACTTCCGGGACAGGGTATACATCCCCTTTGTGCAGGAAGACCAGGATAGAGTTATGTTGTGTGCAGCGGATCAGGATAAAGGGGTGGCAGAAGTTCCAATCCTGGCATATGGTGAGAAGACGCCGCTTCTGCGGGAGGAATATGCAGATTATGCGCTGGTGCAGATTATGCCGCAGTCTTATTGGGATAAGATAAAAGTTCAGACAGGCGGTGCCGAGCAGGATACTTATATTCGTGTTCTGGCTGATGAGAGCTTTTCAATAGATCAGCTGTCAGAACTTGAGAAAAAAACGGTACAGATTCTTGGAAAGTCTTATACTATTGAAAGTGAGAACCGATTACAGGAAAAAATCAGAAATGATGAGATGATTGCCGGATATAAATGTGTTCTGGGCAGTTTCTGTGTTTTGCTTGCAATCATCGGCATTGCCAATGTGTTTTCCAATACACTTGGATTTTTACGTATCAGAAAAAGAGAGGTTGCCCGTTACTTATCCGTAGGGTTTACGCCTGGCGGTGTGGGAAAGGTGTTTGCGTTGGAAGCCTTAGTGATCGCCAGCCGTCCGGTGCTGATCACGCTGCCGTTTGTTACGGTTTTTGTGGGGCTGATGATCAAAGCCAGCTATCTGG
Organism: uncultured Bacteroides sp.; assembly: GCA_964445285.1. Taxonomy (GTDB): domain Bacteria; phylum Bacillota; class Clostridia; order Lachnospirales; family Lachnospiraceae; genus UBA3282. Next base: position 7,097 of record CAYUKT010000032.1, read on the forward strand.
ATCCAATGGTATTTATCGTTAGAGCGCCGGTTGGTCAGATGATGCTGTTTATTGCGGCAATTTTTGTTTTTGTGGCGTTGGCATATTATCTGGGTGGGAAGAAGGTGCTTGCCTGTAATATTTCCGAGACACTTCGGAATGAAGTTTGAATTTTGACAGAATGCGAGGATCATAAGAGTTCTTTCTAAAAAATAAACAGCTTGACTTTAGTATGAAATCGTACTATGATGCAGATAGTACGATTTCGTACTATATAGGAATGTATGTTTTGAAAGTGCAGGAGTCCAGCTGCAGATATATACAGAGAAGGGAGCTTGATCAGTATGATTTCTAATGAGATGCAGCGTTTTAACCATCTGATTGGAGAGATAGATGCTGTGTATCATGAGATCGCATGGAAGCAGGGACTGTCAGACAGTGTATTTGAGATTCTTTATACAATCTGTAACTATGGAGACTGTTGTATGCTAAAGGAGATCTGCCGTAGCTGCGGTCTTAGTAAACAGACGGCCAATTCTGCTTTGCGTAAATTGGAAAAAGAGGGAATTGTCTATCTGGAATTGACAGATTCCAGACATAAGAAGGTGTGTCTGACAGAAGCGGGAAAACGTCTGGCCGGACAGACTGCGGGCAGTGTGATTGAAGCGGAGAATGAGATACTGGCATCTTGGAATAAAGAGGATGTGGAAACATATCTTGCTTTGACCAGACGGTACTTATTGGCACTGCAGGAGAAAGTCAAAAATCTGCCAGGCAGACCGGAAGGGAGGATGTCATGATGATACAGTTGTCGGATCATTTTGATTACCGCCGCCTGCTGCGCTTTACTGCGCCCTCTATCATTATGATGGTCTTTACTTCCATCTATGGTGTCGTAGACGGTTTTTTTGTATCTAATTTTGCCGGGAAGACACCTTTTGCGGCAGTCAACTTCATTTACCCTGTGCTGATGATCTTGGGTTGTGTGGGATTTATTTTTGGGACCGGCGGTAGTGCACTGATCTCGCTTACCCTTGGGATGGGAGATCGGAAGAGGGCTGATGAGGTGTTCTCGCTGGTTGTCTATACAGCGGCTGCCTGCGGTCTGGTATTTGCCCTGTTTGGTTTTTGGCTTGTTCGTCCGGTGGCGGTGCTTATGGGAGCGGAAGGACAGCTTTTAAGGGATAGTATCAGCTATGCAAGGATATGTCTCCTTGCCCTGCCTTTTTTTATTTTACAATATGAGTTCCAGTGCCTGTTTGCGACAGCGGAAAAACCGAAGCTGGGATTGTATGTGACGGTGGCATCAGGCGTTACGAATATGCTCCTGGATGCTTTGTTTGTGGCAGTATTTCATTGGGGATTGCAGGGGGCGGCTGCGGCAACGGCATTAAGCCAGTTTGTAGGCGGCATCATTCCGCTTTGGTATTTTGGACATGAAAATTCCAGCTTACTACGACTTGTGAAATGTAAATTTGACTGGCCGGCTTTGCGGAGGGTCTGTACCAATGGTTCTTCTGAACTGATGAGCAATGTTTCGGCATCACTTGTAAGTATGCTCTATAATGTGCAGCTGATGAAATACGCAGGGGAGAACGGTATTGCTGCCTATGGTGTTCTGATGTATGTATGCTTTGTTTTCCAGGCAATTTTCATCGGCTATTCGGTTGGTACCGCACCTGTGATCGGTTATCATCACGGAGCGCATCATTATGAGGAACTGAAAGGTTTATTGAAAAGGAATATTGTATTGATCAGTATGTTTTCCCTGTTGATGTTTGGGGCGGGGCAGCTGTTGGCAAGACCTCTTTCGCTGCTGTTTGTGGGATATGACCAGGAACTTCTGCAGATAACGGCCCATGCTTTTATGATATTTTCATTTTCCTTTTTATTTTCGGGGTTGGCGATCATGGGTTCTTCTTTTTTTACAGCTTTGAACGATGGCCTGACATCGGCACTGATTTCCTTCTTGCGGACATTGGTATTTCAATGTCTGGCAGTTATCATCTTTCCGGTTTTCCTGGGGATAGAAGGTATCTGGCTGTCCATTGTGGCGGCGGAGGTGATGGCAGTGATGGTGACATTATTGTTTTTGGCCGGGAAACGAAAAAGATATCATTATTAAAGGAAACAATGGTATTTTCGTGCGTACTAAGAGTCTGTTTTGAATGATTTCTTTACAAAGACAAATAAATAGGGTAGGATAAAAAAGAAATGATGAAGCCGCGGTATGATCTATGTGCGGTGAAAATTCCGAAAGAGGATGGTAAGGAATATGGAAGAGAGAAGAAAGAACAGAAGGCTGGAATTGTCATCCAAGCTGCTGATCAAGAGATTGGATCAGGGTGGAGAAGCAAAAAAGGTCGATATTGCTGTGATGGATGTATCCAAGACTGGTGTTGGCTTTTTATGCGGGGAACAGCTGGAGATAGGTTCTGTGTATGAAGCGTTTCTGACAATCTGGACCAAGGAAGTGCTGCATGCCTTCATCCAGATCATCCGCATGGAAAAGCAAGAGGATGGGCAAATATTTTACGGTGCGATCTTTATCGGTATGTCTGAGACGGAAGCCAGCAGGATCGAGACTTACAGCACGATAGAAAAAATGAATGAATAGAGAGAGTCGTTGTAATGAAGGGAAAGAAGAATAAAAAAATAGCGCTGGAGATTGTTGTGGTCACAGCCTCGGTTCTAGGGCTTATGTTGCTTTTATATTTTGTGATGATCGTATCGTTTCAAAATGGAACCGTTTCTTCAGATATGACAAGCAAACTTGCCGGGCAGATTGCCCGGCGTATTTTTACGGATCCTACACAGGATCAGGTTATGACTACATCTTTGATGATACGTTATGGGGCACATCTTTTACTGTTCTTTGTGGTGGGTCTGGTGACAACCTTTGTCAGTATGGTGATATTCCGCAGATACTATCGGATTCTTGGCGTGATAGGGGCAGGAGCCGTTTGTTATCTTTTGGCCTATTATACGGAGTATTATAAACAGTTTGTGGAGGGCAGGCATTTTAACCAGTCGGACGCCACGCTTAACTGGTATGGAAGTGTGGCGGGGATCCTTTGTATGGTTGTGTCCTATTTCCTGAACAGGCTGTTGGTGAAGCTTACGTGACGAGGTTACATTCTGTTTTCAACAGGTGAGCTTGGCCAGATCATTATAAAATGCAGGGTAGCTGATGGTAACCACATCGCTGCCCTTTATCTGTGTCTCGCCATCGGCAATGAGGGAGGCAATGGAAAAACTCATGGCGATGCGGTGGTCTAAATGAGAGTCCACCGTAGTGCCATGGAGCGGAGCGCCGCCCTTTATGATCATACCATCGTCAGTTCCTGTGATATCACAACCCATGGCATGCAGATATTGCACCATCACGTCAATGCGGTTGGATTCCTTGACCTTTAACTCGGATGCATCGCGGATGATGGTGGTGCCTTCCGCACAGGCTGCCATGATATTAATGATGGGCAGTTCATCGATCAGCGTGGGAATGATATCCCCCTCGATGGTAATACCATGAAGGGAACTGGTTTTTACCAGAAGGTCAGCAACTGGCTCACCGTCATTTTTAATATTTAAAAGTGTGATATCACCGCCCATCTGCTGGCAGATACGCAGGATACCGTCCCTGGTGGGATTGATTCCCACATTGCGGATCAGGATTTCAGAACCGGGAACGAGCAATCCGGCGGCCATAAAGTAGGCGGCGGAAGAAATATCTCCGGGTACATTGATCTTTTGTCCCGTAAGACGCGGACCGGGATGTACGGTGGCAGTCCTGTCTGACGTATGCAGGTCGGCACCGAAATAGCGGAGCATAATCTCTGTATGGTTGCGGCTGATGGCAGGCTCGGTTACCTGTGTTACGCCATCGGCGTATAGACCGGCCAACAGCACGGCGGACTTGACCTGGGCGGAGGCCACTTTGGATTGATAGTGGATGCCATGCAGGGGGCGTCCTGTAATGTGCAGGGGCGCGCAGTCATTGCCGTTTATGCTGGTGATATCGGCGCCCATCATGGACAGGGGTTCCATGATCCGCCGCATGGGACGTTTCTGGATGGAAGCATCGCCGGTTAGCGTACTTTCAAAAGACTGGCCCGCCAAAATCCCGCTGATCAATCGGGTAGTGGTGCCGCTGTTGCCCATATCCAGCACGGATGCGGGAGCCTGCAGGCCGTGCAGCCCTCTGCCATGGATTACGATTTTTTCCGGGGTGTTTTCAATCTCAATTCCCATCTTCCGAAAAGCCTCTATGGTGGAGAGACAATCCGCACCCTGCAGGAAGTTCGTCACTTCCGTGAGGCCCTCCGCCAGGGATCCGAACATGACAGCACGGTGGGAGATCGATTTATCGCCGGGGATTGTGACTTCGCCTTTTAATGCCTTTACTTTATGAAAAATCATGATGATCACCTTCCTTATTCTCAGATTTTGTCCAGTTTCAATACGGGGCAGGCTGTCTTAATGCCTCATGGGGCTCTCAACGCGTGTGAATCCGGTATTGGTTCTCTGTCAGGAGTTTGACAGCCGCTTCCGCCGCCTTTTTATCATAAAACTCAATCCGCAGGGCGCCTTCCGCAAGCTCTCTGTTATGATTGATGCCGATATTCTTGATGCTCACCTCATGTTTAGCCAGCAGGGCGGCAATCGTAGCGATGGCGCCCGGCTTGTCTGCAATGTCTACCGTGAGGACATGTTCCGCCTTGATGGGGCCGTTGGAACTGTTGGTGAAGGAATCCCGGTAGGTGCGCGCGGTGTCAAAAAACCGGTAGAGCGCTTCTGCATTCTGATTGTCTATATAGCTGGAAATCGCAGTAAGGTATGCAATATAAGTCTTTAGCAGACCGGAGATGTAGTCTGTGTTGGTCAGACAGATCTGCTGCCACATGGCGGGAGAGGAAGAAGCGATCCGCGTGATATCTTTAAATCCTCCTGCTGCGATCATCTTCATAATGCCATCTTTCGAATCGCAGTTCTTGATCACATTGACCAGGGAAGCGGCGATCACATGGGGCAGATGGGAGATGGCGGCTGTGACATAATCGTGCTGGTCATAAGAAAGCACCAGTGGAATGGCGCCGATGGAGGAGACTAAGCCCTGGTAGGCTGTCACTTTTTCCCTGGGCACTGTCTCGGAAGGCGTCAGGATATAGTAAGCATTTTCCAGTAAAGATGCCTTGGAATTCTGATAGCCGAATCGTTCGGAGCCCGCCATCGGGTGGCCGCCAATGAATTGTGAGGAAAGCCCAAGCGCTTCAATATGGCGGTGGATTCCTGTTTTGACGCTCCCCACATCCGTGAGGATGGTATCAGGGGAAAGATAAGGCTTTAACGTCAGCAGATTATCGTCATTATATGATACTGGAGCACATAAGAACAGATAGTCGCAGTCGTTAAAAGAAGCATCTATGAAAGGACATATCTTATCAATGATTTGTTCTTCCAGGGCCAGATCCAAAGATGCCTGATTAATATCGTAAGCAATCAGACGGGAGGAGGGGAGACGGTTCTTGATCGCCTTGGCGATGGAGCCGCCGATCAGTCCCAGTCCGATAAAGCCGTAGGTCAGAGTTTTCATATGAGGGGTACCTTTCTTAAACATTCCTTAGTAAATCCGTTTTTACTATAGCATCTAAAAGGTGGAAAAGCAAGGATTGCAAAAATTGTGTAAAACTCATAAATCTTATTGAAATTAATGATAAAATTTAGTAAAATATAAATGCAATTTATTTTTGTGGGCGGAGTAGTTTGATAAATGTGTTTGAAATTTTGTTTGTTTCGCTCAGTAAGCGGCTCTGACAATATGTGAGAGAGACTTTTCGCCGGTTATGACAGAATAACAGAATTGGAGGATTACAAGACATGAATGTTTACACAACGGATAAGATTCGTAATGTGGTTCTGCTGGG
>CAYUKT010000033.1:0-444 GCA_964445285.1 uncultured Bacteroides sp.
ATCTTGTTGTATATTGTTTTAAGGACAGACGCGGCCTGCCTTTTGGGGGCAGGCGTTATGCGTAGAGCAAATAACCCTTATAAAAAGTATAATACATATTTAAGATGGAGGAAACCGACATGAAAGAAAAAGTAGTTCTTGCGTATTCCGGCGGACTTGATACCACCGTTATCATTCCCTGGCTGAAAGAAAATTTTGACTATGAAGTAATCTGCGTATGCGGCAACTGCGGCCAGGCGGAAGAACTTGACGGCTTAGAGGAGCGTGCCCTTTCAAGCGGCGCATCCAAACTCTATATTGAAGACTTGACAGACGAATTCTGCAATGACTTTATCATGCCCTGCGTACAGGCTCATGCAGTCTATGAGAACAAATATCTGCTGGGCACTTCCATGGCTAGACCCGTCATCGCCAAGAAGCTGGTGGAGATTGCCCGCAAGGAAG
>CAYUKT010000033.1:454-12825 GCA_964445285.1 uncultured Bacteroides sp.
ATGGCGCAACCGGCAAGGGCAACGACCAGATTCGTTTTGAGCTGGGCATCAAAGCGCTGGCGCCTGACTTAAAGATTATTGCCGCATGGCGTAACGAGAAATGGACCTTGAAGTCCCGTGAGGAAGAGATTGAATACTGCCGCCAGCACGGCATCCATCTTCCCTTCTCCGCAGATTCCAGTTACAGCCGCGACCGTAACTTATGGCACATCAGCCATGAGGGATTGGAGCTTGAGGATCCTGCCAACGAGCCCAACTATGAGCATTTGTTAGTACTTGGCACCACGCCTGAAAAGGCGCCTGAAGAGGGAGAATATGTGACCATGACCTTTGAAAAAGGCATCCCCACTTCTGTCAATGGCAAACAGATGAAAGTGGCAGATATCATAGCCACCCTGAATGAATTGGGCGGCAAACACGGCATCGGTATCGTGGATATCGTGGAAAACCGCGTGGTAGGCATGAAATCCCGCGGTGTTTATGAGACCCCCGGCGGCACCATCCTTTATGAAGCACACCAGCAGCTTGAGGAATTGATCCTCGACCGTGACACCTATGCCCTCAAACAGGATATGGGCAATAAGTTCGCACAGATCGTCTATGAAGGCAAGTGGTTCACCCCTCTGCGCAAAGCGGTGCAGGCCTTCATCGAATCTACACAGGAATATGTGACTGGCGAAGTGAAATTCAAACTCTATAAGGGGAACATCATCAAGGCCGGCACCACTTCTCCGTACTCACTCTACAACGAGAGCATCGCTTCCTTCACCACCGGCGATATGTACGACCATCACGATGCGGAAGGTTTCATTAACCTGTTTGGTTTATCCAGCAAAGTGCGTGCGATGAAAATGCAGGAGAATGGAGTAAAGCTGATCTAAAATATTTTATCGCATGGACAAAATATCTTTCAGAATATAGAACAGCACAAAAGGGTGCCGTAAAATCATATGATTACATGGTTTTGCGGCGCCCTTTTTTAGTTCCATTTCTTAATTATCCGTTCTCTTAAGATACGGGGTTTTTTTTCATAAATGGATATGATATGATATACGGAAAGAATCTATTTCGCAAAAGACACATGTTATCTATCCAAAGGGACATACTGCTGTATATGGACGTAATTACATTAATTATTATATATTTCGTAGTCGTAAACTTCATAAGTTTCGTAGTCATGGGCGTGGACAAATACAAAGCCAAAAAGCGCGCCTGGCGTATTCCTGAATCCACCCTGTTCGTGCTGGCCATCATTGGCGGAAGTATCGGGTCGATTGCCGGAATGCATCTGTTCCATCATAAGACACGGCACTGGTATTTTCTGTATGGGATGCCGGCGATTCTGATCATACAGATTGTGTTGGTTCTTGCGCTTGTGTTTTCGCCGATTGAGTTTTTGATCATGTAAGTGACGTAAATTCCTGCGGAATTAACGTCTCGAAGACCGCTTCGCGGCTTCGGATAAGTGGTGTGTTTAGCGTGTGTTTAAAAAACCCTGAAATAATCCTCACCGGTTATTTCAGGGCTTTTACTTTCTTAATATGTTATCACAGGATATCCTGCCAATGGGATCAGAGAACATTTAAAGTGTCACGATCACGCCGCCATCGTTGGCGTACATGCTGCTGATCCCGGCGGTGTCCATGATGACTACCTCCCGATAGGAAGCTCTTTTTTCCATCAGGCGGCGCATATACTGTGCACGCTCCGGGCAGTTACAGTGCGTGATCATCAGGATTCTCTCCTTGGGATCCTCCACATCGGCCACAATGCTGTCCGCCAGTCTGGCCAACGCCTTATTGATGCCGATCGCCTGGCCTTTCTGTTCGATGACTCCCAGATTGCCTATCATCACAGGTTTGATATTGAGCGTGGAAGCCACCAGCGCCTTAACGCCGCTCAGACGACCGTTTTTTCGTAGCGTCTCCAGATTGTCCAGCACAAAATAGGTGCGCATCTGTCTCTTAAAAGTCTCTACCATCTCCACCGTTTCCTCAAAAGAAAGTCCTGCTTCCTTACATTCCACTATCTTCACCACCAGCTGGGTCTCCCCGCAGCTTGCAGATTCTGAATCTACGACATGAATCTTTTTGGAACCGTATTTTTCCTCATACAGGCTCTTCCCCAATTCTGCACTGTTATAACTGCCGCTCAAATGAGATGAGAGCGTCACCACATAGACTTCCTCCGCCTCATCGTGATAGGCTTCTCTGTACTTTTCCGGGGAAGGACAAGAGGACTTCGGGCAGAGCGGATAAGCCGCTACTCTCTGGAGAAAGTCTTTCTGATCAAAGGTCTCGTCATCCGGTATCTCGTAATCCCCAATCTCCAACGTCAGAGGGATACTCTGGAAACGTGCATCTTTTTTATACTGCACCGGCAGTTCACAGCAGCTGTCTACCACAATCTTGTAACTCATAAAGCCTCCGCAACCATTCCACATAGTTTTCATTACCACTTATGATAACATGGATTGCTATTTGTTGTAAATAGGGTTTTCTGTTTTCCCTCATCCATTTGTCAGGCCTTTTCAGATAAATGTTGGATTTTATGGGGGATTATGTTATAACAAATATAACGCTATAATACAATGCGCGTAACAGACTACCCGCAAAGAAAGGTGTCCCACAATGATCGCATTAAAAATCACCAACATAAAACAATTCATGGCCAAGCTTCTCGGCAGTGAAGATTTTGATTCTTTCCTTCTGGAAGAGGCTTCCATCAGTACCTACAATACCTTCATGATAGATGGTCACCAGAACAAGGATTTTTATTCCACAGAGGAGTGGGAAGACAAGGAACTGAGGCCTTATGAGTTATCCACCTGGAAAAAGCTGCGCCCCATCTGCTTTGACTTGATCAAGGGGAAACACACACCCACGGCTTTCCGGTTCGTCCTGCATCTGATCCCCGATCATGTGGCCGCCATTTTGGAAAAGGGGGATACGGCCGTGACGCCGCAGGAGGTGAGGGCTTTTGTCCTCAACATCAAATATGACGGCGCCACCCTCATACTGGTTACCGGCACCTCTTTCCATACTTTTCTTATGGATAAGACGCCGGACACCCTCTGGGATAACACCGTCAAAAAGTTCCTTGCAAAAAGGGAAATCTCCTACGAGCAGCTGTAATCGGATTCCTATATACAGATGCCTCCGTGCATCACTGCATAGTCTACTGCTGCCAGCATCATGGCGAAGAACAGCATAAGTACCAGCATGATGACCGCCGGAAAATCATACACAAATTTATATCCATCCTGGCCGCTCCGGTGATTTTCCACCAGGATCTCTATCCCTAACAGGATAAAAACAATCGGCCAGAGGCGGAATATAAAACTATAACAAAGTTCCGGCACTACAATATGTATCAGAAACATGGCGCCGAAACAGATCAGTGTCAGGCCAAAAGTTACCGAACCTACCCGCCTGGTCCGTATTACACTGTCTCCTTTTTCCACTGTGACTTGTTCCTTCTTGGTCTCCATATCCATACGTTTTCCTCTACTTTCCCTATTCTTTCCGTCTCCTGCCAGCAGACTATCTTGCGGAAGCTTCTCCGTTATCTTTCTGCTCGATCGATACGATCTGCTGCGTCTGGTCTTCCTCTTTCGTCTTAATCTCAGCCTTTTTCCCGCGAAGCAGCATCGTGCCAAACCAGATGATGGCGATGGCGATCACTGCCCTCGGCACATCGTCCCGCATAATATAATACACAGCCTTTAGAATGGGATTATCCCATCCGATAATTCCCCGCAATATTTCAAAAGCCGTATTCCACAGCATATACAGGCCGATGACAATAAGCGCCGCTGCCACTGCTTTTTTTCTCTTTTGATCTATCTTTATCTTCTGGTTTCCAATCCCATCAAACCCAAAAAGATAGGTATCCTCCAAAGCTGCAAAGCTCTCGTCATCCATCCCGCCAATGTTGTTGGCATGGAAAAAACTATAAACATACAGTGTGAACGGCAAGACGGAAAAAACATTGATGCCTGTAATGGAAACAATTGCGATAAGTACCATAAAACCTAGCATAAAGCTGAGTCCCATCTTCATAAACCCCATGTACATATGTCCTGCCCCCGGCCACAGGGAAAGGATAAATAACCAAAATCTGTTTTTCTTTTTCTTCATCATTTCATTCCTCCCATTTTATGATTCTTTTAAAAAATACTGTTCCTGAAATCTCTGATCTTGTTTTCGATGCCAGTAAAATAGGCTTCTCTGGCACTTGCTCTTTCCTGTTCTTCCTGGTATCTCTGCCAGGTTCTCTCTATCTTATCTTGTCTCTCCAAAGCCCCCTGTTTGATAACATCCATATCTTCCTGTTCCTGTTGGAAGATATGATTGAACATACTGCCGGACGATGAACTGCGTGTCTCTGTCTCTCCCACAGGCACCAGAAAAAGTACCGCCAAGGCCGCCGCCATACCTGCTAATACCTTGGCCCGATAAGAAAAAAGCTGTAACTTCTGTGCTGTCTGTCTCTGTCTTCTTATCTGATGAAACACATTTTCCTTTACATGCACCGGAGCATGCAACATTACCTGCTACTACACCTGCTCAATCAATAGTGAAAGTTTCTCCTCGTCAAGCGCCCCGGAGACAGGAAATTGACGTTCATACAATTTTTGCTTTTCTTCTATATTATGTATCATGCGCCTTTCTCCTTTATATACATCTTGCGTAACATCGCCCTTGCCCGATAAACCTGTGTCTGCACCGTCTTAACCTTTGCCCCTCTGGCCTTTGCGATCTCCGCCATATCCATTTCGTCATAGTAATATGCCTTGGATATCTCATCATAGGGCGGTTTTAATGACAGGCATCTGGCAAGTAATGTTTCTCTTACTTCTTTTTCCAGACATATGCTCTCCGGCGTTTGCCGCACGGCCTGCTCTTCTCGGATATTGTGTGCCGGAACTTTATTTCCACCAGTATCCGGCCCCCTTACTTCTTCCATTCCTACATCCGCCATAGGGATACTGCGCCTTCCTGCACTCTGCATATAATCCAGACACTTGTTGGTAGCAATCCGACAAATCCATGCCTTCTCGTATCTGCCATCAAACTCCGGCAGATGCTTATAAGCAGCAAGAAAGGTGTCCTGCGTCAGGTCCTCGGAGGCAAAATAGTCTGACGTCATTTTATAACATATGGAAAAAACAAGATGTTGGTAGGAATCAATCAGCGCTGATAATTGTTCTTCCCGTCCGATACTATCTACCTCCTTCCCTCACGTCTCTGTCTACTATAACGAACCTGTCTGCCGTTTGTCTTCAATTTTATAAAATTATTTTTTAGGCTTGGGTTTAAATACCAGGCTCGCCAGATAACCAAACACCAGCGCAGCCGAACATCCCACCGCCCCGGTCTTGAAACCGCCCTGGAACAGACCGATAAAGCCGCTCTCATCTACGGCCTCCCTCACGCCTTTCATCAGAATGTTGCCATAACCAAGCAGCGGCACACTGGCGCCTGCGCCCGCAAATTCCATAAAAGGCTCATACCACCCAAAGAAACTGATCACAGCGCCCGCACAGACCAGCAGCACCATGATGCGCCCCGGCAGAAGTTTCGTCTTTTCCATCAAAATCTGTACCAGCGCGCAGATTACGCCGCCCACCCAGAAAGCATTGAAATAGTCCATCATATCCCATTCCTCCACATATAGAATTTCCTGCACATCCGTATCCTTTTTATTTATGCCTTTATCCCACAGGAAAGATACCTGCACAAGAATATTTTTACTGTTAGTCTTTGTCAATTTACAAAGAATATACCAAAAGCGCTTGCTCCGCAAAAACTTTACGAAATACATGCTGCGGATTCGGACAAGGAAAAATTTCTGACATAATAAAAAGGAATGTACCATCAGGACCAATGCCTTGAGGACACACCCCTCTTATTGTTTTTATCACCGTCTGCAAGCAGGTATCTCATGCCGCAAGACCTGATAAGATATCTATACTACTGCGTCACCTTCTCAAAATCAGAGGCCGGATGCTTGCACAGCGGGCAGATAAAATCTGCCGGCAGTTCCTCTCCTTCATAGACATAACCGCAGACCGTACAACGCCATACCGTCTTACCTGTCTGAACATCCTTGGCCGGCTGGGGCTTGATGGACGACTGATAGTAGGCATAAGTAGCCGATGGCGTATCTGCCAGCACTTCCATGTCATCCACAGACGCGATAAACAGCGTATGGCTGCCCAGATCCACTTCCTGTTCCACCATAGCACTGATATAGCTGTTGGTTCCGGCCGTCACATAATACAGGCCGTTGACGCTGCGCTTACAAGCCGCATAATCTGCAAATTTATCCACATCACGCCCGGACTGGAATCCAAAATGCTGAAACAGTGCAAACTCCGCCGCCTCACTGATGATAGAAATATTGAATTTACCGCTCTTTTTTACCAGATCGTGGGTGAAATTAGATTTATTCACCGCAATACTGATCCTGTTGGGTTCAGAAGTCACCTGCTGCGCCGTGTTGATGATACAGCCGCTGTCCCTGCCATCCGCTGCGGATGTCAGCACAAACAGGCCATACGATAACTTATACATTGCTTTTTTGTCCATTTTGATAACTTACTCCTTCCTGCATATACATTTACACCATTACTAGTAACATCGTAAATTTATTTAACTGCTGAACCTGCATCCTCTATACCATTCCATAATTGCTGTAATCTCCGGCAATCTTCTCCACGATTTCCCGGATGGACAAGTTCCTGCAGTCTACCGTGATATCGGCATATTTTTCATAAAGAGGAATCCTCTCCTCGTAAAGCGCTGCCAGATCCTGTCCCTCCCGCAGCGTCACGCCCCGCTCATCCAGGTCGCCTAACCGCTCCCTGATATCCGCAAGCGGAAGCGACAGATAGACAATCGTTCCCATCTGCCTGTAATGTGCCATAGCCCGGTCTCCATAGACCGCGCTGCCGCCGGTAGCGATTACCGTCCGGTCTGTCCGGATGGATTCATTCACTTCCTCCTCCACCCGCCAGAACCCTTCCACGCCCTGTTCGGCAATGATCTCGTGCAGGAGTTTGCCCTTCCTGCCCTGTATCACCAGGTCTGCATCCATAAAGGCATATCCCAGCTTCTTAGCCAGCACCACGCCCACAGTACTCTTTCCCGCGCCCGGCATACCAATCAAAATTACGTTTTGCATATATTATGTAACCCAATAACCTTTCCTATTTCAGATATGCTGTCACTTCCACCTCGCAGAGTACATCTTTAGGAAGCTGTTTCACCGCCACACAGCTCCGCGCCGGTTTCTCGGTAAAATATTTCTCATACACCGCGTTAAAAGCTGCAAAATCTGCCATTTCAGCCAGGAAACAGGTGGTCTTTACCACTTTGGTATAATCCGTGCCTGCCTCCGCCAGGATAGCGCCCACATTCTTCATGGCCTGCTCGGCCTGTTCCTTCACATCTTTTCCGGTAATCTCTCCTGTGGCCGGATCGATCGGAATCTGTCCGGACGCAAATAGAAAATCCCCTGCAATGATTCCCTGAGAATAGGGACCAATGGCCGCCGGTGCCTTGTTTGTCGATACTTTAGTTAACATAATATTTTGTCCTCTCTTTCTTTTCCTTACTTTCCTTACATACCTTTCCAGACTTACTTCTTCTTTACTATTTCCCTTTTGGCTCACAATCTGCACAACTGATCCCTTTACGCATCCCCGAACCTTACCTTCACATAAAATCCCCTGGCGTTCTCTATGATCTCCGTCACCACGCCCTCCCGCTCCAGTAATCTCTCCCGGAAAGGGAAATTGCCGGACATGGCAAGGGAGGGATCAATCGTGTAATAATAGTTGCTGGGAAGAACCCCTTCCGTCACCGTGACCTTGTCCCCTTCTTTTAAAAGACCGGGGCGCTCCATCTTAAATTCCATTTCCCGCATCTGGCCTACCTCATTGTTTATAGGATCAGGGTGTCTTTCGCATCCCTGTATCAAAAGGAGAATATTGACCTCATGGATATTATTCTATTCCAATCACAATATTTTTTCAAGGACAGGATACGATGTTAACTATTCCGGCCGGGTTTACTTACTTTGGGCTGTCATTTCCACACTCTCTATGCGCACTCATAATGCTCCAAAACCACCCCATGGGCAATACCAGGTATGGTCTGTCCCTCATTAAAACTGGTCTTACTCAGAAGCGCCCCCGTGGGCACGAAGAGCACTCTCTTCCAGACACCTTCCTGCAATTTTTTTAAAATATAGGCCGCCAGTACCACCGCACTGCAGCCGCAGCCGGACCCACCCGCATCTGTATGCTGTTTCTCGCTCTCAAAAATCTCTATTCCACAATCCATATGCTGTTTGGTAATATCAATCTGCATTTCCGAAAGCAGGTCAAACAGCAGTTTCTGCCCCACCATACCCAGGTCTCCGGTGATAATCTTATCATAATCCTTGGGCGCCCTGCCGAAATCTTCCAGGTTCTGTCTGATGGTATCGGCGGCTGCCGGAGCCATACATGCACCCATATTCATGGAATCCTTGATCCCATAATCCACAATCTTCCCGATGGTGGCGCCCTCCATGACTGCACACACCTGCTCCCCGGGCTGGGCCGAAAGAATAAAAGCGCCGCTTCCCGTTACCGTCCAGGTGGCAGACTTAGGTCTCTGGTTGCCATAAGCCAGGGGAAAACGGAATTCCTTCTCCGCACTGGCAAAATGGCTGGAAGTGATACAGGCCGCCTTCTGAGCAAAGGCGCCGGCTATGGCCATTCCTCCCATGGCAAGGGACAGGCCGCAGGTAGAACAGGCTCCGTAAAGCCCCACGTGAGGCACCTGATAACCCGCCAGTCCAAAACTGCTGGCGATGGACTGCCCCAGAAGATCGCCCGCAAAAACCAGCTGCAGATCGTCCTTCACCAGTTTCGCCTTACTAAGAGCAATTTCCAGCGCCTCCTTCTGCAGGCTGCTCTCCGCATCCTCCCAGTTCTGGGCGCCAAACATATCGTCATACCCGGCCTTATCAAACAGCTTGCCCATGGGGCCCTGGGCTTCCTTACTGCCCACGATGGACGCACTGCTGATGATGTAGGGTTTACATGTAAACTGAACACTCTGCTTTCCTAACATGCCGCTATCTCCTTTACTCATACCGGACAGCGTATATAACCGCCGTCATTCCGTTTTTTAATGATAGTATGCATGTTTTTTCTTACAAATATTCTTACATAATTTTAAAATACATCCACCGGGATCATATCATACGCGATGTCCTGATCCTCCTGGCTGCAGACCGCCACACAATAGTTATTAAATTCATCATATTCTCTCATATGATAGTATTTGGCGTCCACCTTATGCCGCACCCGTATTCTCTGGCTCTCCTCATCCACATGGACTGCAAAATCCGAAAGGGGCAGCGACATACCCCTGCCGGTGACTTTCAGGAAACTCTCCTTCATCGTCCAGATGCGGAACATCCTCCTCGTCCGTTCCGCTTCGTCCTCCACCGCATACAGCCATTCCTGCTCTTCCTCGGCAAAGAACCGGTCCGCCACTTTGAGTCGCCCCTGCCTGATATACTCGATGTCATTCCCTACTGGATGATCTCCGATACTGCAGATGGCATAATCCCCCGAATGGGAAAGGGAAAAGTGAATCTCCGGATGACATCTTAAGACAGGCTTGCCCCATTTTCCGATCTCATACTCAACGCCGCGCTCCCGCAATCCGTAAGCCGCCAGCGCATGGTCCAGCAAAAGTCCCGCTCCCAGGCTCCTGTTTTTATCTTTCCCGTGTTTGAGAAGCGCCGCCTTCTGCTGTCTATAGGGTGACAAACTCTTAATCTTCTCCTGAAACAATGCTTCATTGTCAAAACACCGCACATCCATATAGTACGTATAAATCATGACGGTTTCCTTCCTATCCTGCCATAACAACGCTCGCAGACCGGATAAGCATAATCCCACATAAGGGGCCTGCCGCAGATCCGGCACCGCTTCTCGAACTGCCCCTTATCTTCCTTAAGCATTTCCCCTATCTCATGCTGGGCCCACTCCCGGTTAGCGGCCACCTCTTCCTTATCGATCACCCAGGCCATTCTGGCGGAAAACTGGGTGTAGAGATCGAGCTGTTTATAATAAGATTCCAATCCTTCCAGGGAAAAATCTCTGGGCAGCATCGGACATTCCCGCTGTTTCTCCGGTTTTTCACAATAGTGCAGCCACAGCTGCAGCACATCCCGGTCTTTCACATCAAAGGGACAGGTGATCAGCGTAAGCACCAGCTTCCTGTCATTCATGTACGGGATTTTCTTTCTGTAATTCTTCAGATACTTATATTTATTGATGCTTTCCGCCATGGAGATTTTGTCGTACATGGGCAGGTCGCGGGTCTTCTCCCAGGCCGCAATGACCTCATCCAGTTCCAGGTCGATATCCAGCAAAACTTCCGGGAAACCAACCCTGGCACGCTTGAGCGGGTAAAATGGCTCCGCCAGTTTCTTGCCCACATATTCCATATCTACGGCGGACTGTACATATCCCACATCATAATAGCCGTACCGACCGGCCCTGCCCGCAATCTGCCTGATCTCTTCCGAGAGCAGCCTGCGCATGCCCACACCGTCAAACTTGGTGGTACTCATAAAAATCACCCGCCGAATGGGCAGATTAATGCCCATGCCGATAGCATCTGTGGCCACCACCACCTGATTATAGCCTTCCGTAAAGAGGCGCACCTGCTCCTGTCTGGTCTGGGGAGGCAGATTCCCGTAAATAACACTGGCTTTGATACCCCGGCTTTCCAATTCTGCCGCAATGGCCAGCACATTTTTCTTGGAAAAAGCGATCAGGGCATCTCCCTGTTCCACGTCATGTTCCATATCATAACGTTGTGGAATAAATTCTAATTTGGTATTTCGTTCATGCATGACAATCTCGCAGGTATCGCCGCACCGTTCGATCATCTTTATCAGCAGATCCTTCGCCGTACCGGAACTGCACACATGAATCTCCTCCGCCCGGATACCGAGAATCGCCCTCGTCCAATAACTGCCCCGGTTCTCATCCGCCATCATCTGCGCTTCGTCAATCACAGCAATGTCATAGACTTCCCGGATATTTAAAATCTCCACCGTGGAAGCCTGTACGAAACTGCCCGGCGTGAGGATAGTCTCCTCACCGGAGATCATATTACAGGGAATGCCGGACGCCATCATACGGTCATAAACCTCCAGCGCCAGAAGCCGCAAAGGCCCCAGGTAGATGCCTCGATAGGCCTGCCTGAGTCTCTGCAGGGCCTGGTAGGTCTTCCCGCTGTTGGTGGGGCCGATATGCAGGATAAAATGCCGTTTCATACCCCTTGCCTCCGGATATTGTTTCTCCGGCTCCGCCTCCATCAGCTCCTCAATCCGCTGACCTACCAGATACTGCATATAATCTTCTTTATAGATCTCATAGAGAGACTTCTTCTGTAAGAGCGCCGCCGTCTTCTCCATGGCCGCAATATCATCCGGCACAGCGCCCGCCGCCATTTTTTTAAGGAAAGAAATATCCAGTCTGGCTAACATCCTGACGATCCGGCGGTATCTTTTCAGCCATGAAGTATCACGCACCACCACCGTATAACCAATCGTGGCGGCCTTCTTGTGCAGTTCCTTCATATCCGCCAGCACCTGATGGTTCTCCTGTTTTTTCTTGCGGGCGATACGGCGTTCCAACTGCCCTAACTGTTTCTCCGTTCCCCGGGTCAAACGGCGTTCCGGATCCGGCACAAACTGCAGGAAAGCCTTTTCATAGACCTTCCATACCTGTTCTGACACTTCGTCCTGGATCCTGCCCTGACCATCCTGTCTCCTGTCGCTCTTTCCTGTGCCGTCCCCCGATACGGTATTCTTTTCCGTATCCTCCTGTCCCGTGTCAATCTGGCCCCTGCCGCCCTGCCTGTAGGGCTGTTCCGGCTTCTGTGCGGCGTCTGCGCCGCTTTTCTTTTTCCTGCGCCGTCTTTTCCTTTTGCGTACCGCCTCCGGATTCTTTATCTCCATACTTTCCCGGCTGTCTTTATGAACCGTCACGGTGCTTTCCGGTTCCCCATTGGCCTGTATCTCGGCTGTCTTTCTCTCGTTCTGCATGGTTACACTCTTTCCCTGTTCTTTATCCCTCACATTTCATGACGGGTTCAACATCATAAATCGGCTGTCTCAAAATATATTCTAGTATTTTCAATCTTTTTTAATCATAACATTATTTATTCCTCCCCCGCAAGCTCAGCATCCCCCTGCGTGAAAAAAATGAATACGAAATAAAATTGATTTTATAGTGATATTGCTCTAAAATAGAATTAATAAAAAAAGTAAATTCCTTCGAAATTAAC
>CAYUKT010000034.1:0-12781 GCA_964445285.1 uncultured Bacteroides sp.
GCAATCATAAATACGGAGGATATTATACTATAAACGAACTACAGACAAGATTTGTACTTGCGTATATTATAAATATATGATAAAGTTAAATCGTATAAAATTTATAAAAATTTAAGAAATTAGGTTAACATAGATGTATACGATAGACAAAACTGATAGCAGCACGGATTGCTTTTGTGCGTTTGTTTTTCAAAAGGCATAAAGAGAAGGTATTATTAGGTTTTTAGGATAATGCTTTCTCTTTATGTCTTTTTCTATGGAAATAATGTAAGGGAATTGACATTGATATGCAAATGATAACTTCGTTCTTAACCAAATACAAAATCCCTCTCTTCATCATCGCAGCAGCACTGGCTCTTTTTCTTATCATTTTTTTCCTGAAAAAAATCATGTGCTATCGTGAGAAAAAAAGGGAAATCGCCCAGGCCGCAGCAGACCGCATGCGGGACGAGAACCTTAATAATATCATCCTGAACAGTCATGTTGCTACAGGCAGCAATAAGGAAATCTACAAGCCCTATGATGTGGATTACAGCAGTAAGGACAAAGGCGGCTCTAACAGGGGAGGCGGTCATGATATATCTGCCGGGAAATCCGGACAGCAAATGTTACAGCTGATTGAGAAGACAGAGCTTTCCACCAGAAAATTTGTCTTAAATCCGGCAAAGAGGATACGTATCGGAAGTGACTTGCAGGACAATGAAATCTCTGTATTGTCACAAGGAGTCGCACCCCATCATTGTGAGATTTTTGCCGCAGGCGGCAGTGTGTACATCAGGAATACGGGTGAGGGTACCAGGACGATCATTCGGCGTAAGAAGGAGCAGGCAATCGCAGACAATAAGGGTATCAGGCTGCAGACGGGAGACAGTATTCTGCTAGGTACGGTTTCCTATGACATTACGATTACTGATTAAGAGAAACTACGGAGGATAAAGGCATGAGTTTGGTTCTTTCGATTCATAGTCCCAAGGCATTTCAGGAATTTTTGCTTCCGGCCATCAATAATGCGGAACATTCCATCATATTGAGCAAAGATATCTTTGTCCTGGAGAGGGATATTGAATTGCAGCTGGAAGTCATAGAGAATCAGTGGCATTTCCTGGTTTCAGATTATTATAAGATTGAGAGTGCCGTGGACAGGGCGGATTACATTGGTATCGATCTGAAAGATAAGGACTTGCTCACAGTGCTCCTGCCGGGCGGGGAGACCATTTCTGTGATGGTAGATGAGATGGAGAGTTCCTTCCGGGTATTTGAGAAATACGATGTGCGGGATATCACAGATATCACGATAGGAAATGCAGAGAAAAATGATATTCAGTATAACACAAGAAACCTGATATCGAGGGAACACGCGGTGATCAGCAAAAGGCAGGGGCAGTATATCATTGAAGACAGAAGTGCCAATGGTATATTTGTCAATTCTGTGCGTGTGGTGGGCAGCAGACAGCTGGTATTTGGGGATTGCATCCATATATTCGGACTGTGCCTGGTCTTTCTGGGAGATGTACTTGCGGTTAATAATTATGCGGAGAATGTAAAGATTAATGCGCAGAAGCTTGTCCCGTATAAAGAGGCCCCGCACAGTGTCCTTCCCAGATTGGAAGAACGCAGAAAGAAAGTAATTTATCATCGAAGTCCGAGGCAGATTTATAAGATAGACAAAGATACCGTGGAGATTGAAGCGCCGCCATCCCCCAAGACGCTTAACAAAAAACCGATCGGTATGCTGATCGGGCCGTCCATGACCATGGCGCTGCCGATGCTGTTAGGGTGCGGTCTGGCAATTTATGGTAACAAGGCCAGCGGAAATACAGGCAGTGCCTTTATGTATACGGGGTTGGTCACAGCGATATCTTCAGCTGCGATCGGAACGATATGGGCACTCTTAAATCTATATTTTGATAAAAAGAAAAACAGGGAAGAGGAGCTGCACCGTTTCGAGGCATATGGGGAATATCTGATCAAATGTGCCAATCAGATCAAAGAAAAATATGAGAAGAATGCAAACAGTCTGCGGACCATGTATCTGTCTGCGGAGGAGTGCTGCTGGTATAATGCGTCCAATGCATTGCTATGGAACCGAAACGTCAATCATGGGGATTTTTTGAGCCACCGTCTCGGTATCGGCAGTATGCCTTTTCAGGTGAAGGTGAATGTACCGAAGGAAAAGTTTACGCTGATCAATGATTCCCTGGCGGAAAAACCTGCCATGATACAGCAGAGTTATAAACAGCTGCACGAAGTTCCGATCTGTGTGGATTTATTAGCGCATCGCATGGTCGGTATCGTGGGAGGCAGGAAGAAACAGGGTGCTATCGAGGTAATGCACAATCTTGTCGCGCAGATTGCGGCTTCCAATTGTTATACGGATGTAAAGATGGCTTTTATATATGATGAGAGCGCAGACGAATCGGCGAGCTGGGAATATCTCAAGTGGTTTCCACATGTGTGGGCTGAGGATAAGAAGACGCGTTTTGTAGCGCGGAATAAGACCGAGGCAGGGGATGTGCTGTATGAGATTACCCGGGTACTCAGGACCAGGGCGGAGAACAGGGCGGCGCATACGGGTTTTGACAAAGAGAAGGTGAGCTGTCCGCAGTATGTTCTGTTTGTGGCGGATGCCCAACTGCTGGAGGGAGAGCTGATCGCCAAGTATATCACGGATGAAGAGAACCGTGACCTTGTGACTGTTTTCCTGACAGATACTTATGAGAACCTGCCGAATGCCTGTGATTATATCATCCAGAATGACGAGCATTTCCAGGGCATGTATGGTATTGATGAGGACGTAGATGAACGGGTGGTGGTTCAGTTTGACCGTATTGCGGACAGACAGTTGGAACTGCTGGCCAGAACGCTTGCTGATATTGAGGTGCGGGAGACGGGCAGCGGTGGTGATATTCCAAGTGCGCTGACGTTTTTTGAGATGTATGATATCCGCCGTCCGGAAGAACTGCATGTTCTGGACAAATGGCGTAAAAACCGTACCTACGACAATATGAAGGCTCTGGTGGGCCAGAAGGCGGGAGGAACCCCCTGGTATCTGGATATCCATGAGAAATATCACGGACCGCATGGTCTGATCGCGGGTACCACAGGTTCTGGTAAGAGTGAGACGCTGCAGACTTATATTTTGTCATTGGCTTTAAATTTCAGCCCGGATGATGTAGGATTCTTTATCATTGACTATAAGGGCGGCGGTATGGCGAACTTGTTTGACGGGCTGCCGCATATGATCGGGCAGATATCCAATCTTTCCGGCAATCAGGTGAAGCGTGCCATGGTCTCCATCAAAAGTGAGAACAAACGGCGTCAGAGGATTTTTAATGAACATGGTGTAAATAATATCAATCTTTATACAAGAATGTATAAAAATAACGAGGCTGCCCTTCCGGTGCCGCATATGTTTATCATCATCGATGAATTTGCGGAGTTGAAGCGTGAGGAACCGGATTTCATGCGTGAGCTGATCAGTGTGGCGCAGGTCGGTCGAAGCTTGGGTGTGCATCTGATCCTGGCGACACAGAAGCCCAGCGGTACGGTGGATGACAATATCTGGAGTAATTCCAAGTTCCGCCTGTGTCTGCGCGTGCAGGACAGACAGGACAGTAACGATATGCTTCACAGGCCGGATGCTGCCTATATCACACAGGCGGGCCGCTGCTATATGCAGGTGGGTAATGATGAGTTGTTTGAACTGTTCCAGTCAGGTTACAGCGGAGCGGTGTATGACGATGAACTGGGGGACTCCAAGTCAGAGATTGCCCGTATGGTGTCCACCACAGGAAAGGCGGCGCTGATCGGCAGTCGTCTGAAGATCAAGCAGGCAGAAGAGATCAGGAGAAGATGGATCCTGGAACTGGTCAGAGCCATAGATTCTGTCAGTCTGCCGGGCGGACAGAGTATGGAAACGGTGATGGCGGATACGGTACTTTCGCAGCAGTATCTTGAGAAGATATTTGAAGTATTGAGTGCCCGGAAGATTGAATACCCATACAGTGAAT
The DNA here is from genome assembly GCA_964445285.1 of uncultured Bacteroides sp. Taxonomy (GTDB): domain Bacteria; phylum Bacillota; class Clostridia; order Lachnospirales; family Lachnospiraceae; genus UBA3282. Next base: position 4,011 of record CAYUKT010000034.1, read on the forward strand.
ATAACGGGCAGAGGATCCGGGACCTTCTGACGGCATATATGGCAGTAAAACAGGATTGTGTCAACATAACGGATGAACTGACACAGGAGCTCATACGATATGCCGGGGATAATCATCTGAAGCTGCCGGAGAAGAAACAGAAGACTCAGCTGGATGCTGTGATAGAACATCTTTCCGATGTGGCGAAGGACAATGGTTATGTCCATAACCTGCAGCTTTGGCTTCCTGTCCTGCCGACATTGTTATACCTGAATCAGCTTGCAGGGTATGAAGAGACGGATTATTTTGATGGAAGTAAATGGAACCGGAAGGACAAAGAGTGGAACATCTCCGTACCGATCGGTATGTATGATGATCCGGTCAATCAGGCACAAGGGACCTTGGAAATCAGCCTGTCGAAAAACGGCCATCATGCAGTGATCGGTACCGTGGTCAGTGGAAAGAGCACTTTCCTGCAGACACTGGTCTATGCGCTGGTCAATAAATATACACCGGCGGAGATTAACATTTATGCCATTGATTTCAGTGCGGGAATGTTGTCAGCTTATGCAGATATGCCCCATGTAGGCGGTATCATTTCTGAGAATGAAGATGACAAGCTGGCGAAGTTCTTCAATATGTTAAATGGAATATTGGAAGAGAGAAAGCGGCTGTTTAAGGGCGGTAACTACGAGCAGTATGTGCGGGTCAATGGGATTACCATACCCTCAGTGATCGTGGTGATCGATAATTATTCTAATTTCAGGAATAAGACAAACAATATTTACGAGGATATTATTTTACAGCTGTCTAAGGATGGTGTCGGCTATGGCATTTTCCTGGTGATGACGGCGGGCGGATTCGGCGCTCTGGAGATCCCGTCAAGGATCGGGGACAATCTGCGTACCGTAGTCTGTCTTGAGATGAGTGATAAATTCCAGTATGCGGAGGCAATGCGCACGATGCGTATCGAGACGCTTCCGGAGGTCAATATCAAAGGACGCGGCCTGGCTCATGTGGGCGGGGAGATCCTGGAATTCCAGACTGCACTTTCTTTCCATGCGGAGGATGACTTCACCAGGATGGAAGAGATTCAAAGACAGGGCAGTGTCATGGGTAAGGCATGGCAGGGTAAAGCCGCCAGACCTATTCCGGAAATACCGGAGAATCCTGTATGGGCGGAGTTTGCCAAGATGGGAGAGACTGTCTCGATGGCACAGGATGACTGTCACCTGCCTATTGGATATAATGCCAGGAATGCAGCTGTATATGGCATCAATTTAAGCAGGACATATTGTTATCTGATAGCCGGCAGATCCAGGAGCGGCAAGACCAATCTGCTCAAGGTAATTATGAACGCGGCCATAATGCGCGGCGGCAGGATTACGGTGATCGATTTTGGCGGTGATTTCCTGATCCCGGAGGATACGGACAGCCTGCAGCGGATTGACACGGATGCGAAGCTGTTTGATTTCCTGACACAGTTGAAGCCTGATTTCATAGCGCGTAACCAGAGAAAGAAAGCGAATGTCCAGAAAGGGATGTCAGATCTGGAAATCTATGAGGATATGCAGGAATTTGAGGCTAGATTTATCTTGATCGCCAATTTTGCCGACTTTGTCACACATGTCACACATCCCGAAGGGACTATGGAGATGAAGCCTTTTGTGGAGAATCTGCTGGACAAGGGCAGCATGCATAATGTGTACTGGCTGGCCTGCTATAATCATGAAGATGTGTCCAAAGTGGCCGGAACCAGAATATATGATTACTTCTTGCGGTATAAGACGGGAATCCATTTTGGCGGTAATGTAGCCGGACAGCGGATCATGAATTTTGATTATGTTCCTTATGCGGAGCAGACGAAAGCCTTGAAACCCGGTATTGGTATGCTGCCTGCTAATGAGGACGAGGATGTGAAAAAGGTTATCATTCCGTTGGTAAAGGGGTAGACAGATGGTATCGATGGCGGCATACGATGAGGAACGTGCGGAACTGGATGAACTGAAAGCCGTCACCAAAGAGCTGGCGGCAAGATTAAGTGAAGATATATGGCGCATAGAGCAGATGTCCAGCTTGAAACAATTGAGAGCCTGGCTGGAAGAGACACCGCTGTTAGACATGCTTTTGTATGATGTGACGCGTCTTGGGGCATTGGATTATCTGCGTCAGATCAGGAAATCTTATCGAAGAGCAGGACTTTTGATTCTTGCTGACAGGGATACCTCACCCATGACTTACCTGAAACCCGATATCCATGCGGATTCCTTATTGCTCAGACCATGGTCTAAGGAGCAGGTTCTCGAGGTGTTGGAAGAATTTATCAGGGAGTATCTGGAAACATCCCGGGGGATGGAAGAGCAGTTCTATGTGATTGATACCAAAGAGGGCAGCACCAGGATTCCCTATGACAGGATCTATTATTTCGAGGCCAGGGAGAAGAAAGTTTATGTCTGTGCCGGTAAAGAAGAGTTTGGATTCTACTATACAATAGATAAACTTACGGAAGAACTGCCGGAGCAGTTTATACGATGTCACAGAGGATTTGTCGTCAATTCATTAAAGATTCGGAAGATCATGTTATCGCAGAATATCATTTGTCTGGCAGATGGCTTTGAGGTGCCGTTATCCAGAAGCTACAAAGCGGATTTAAAGGAGTTTGGCAGGTGACAGACAGGATTGAAAAAGCTTATTACCTGAAACAGGAGGAACTGGCAGTTCTCTTGACAATGAACGGAGTCCGACAGCTGTATGGATTCCGGATGGACACAGATGTGGACATGGATAGAGAGAAGCTAAACAAGATTTTATTTGAGATGAACAGAAAAAATATCCTGTCTGTTTCCGAGAACCATATACGGATGGATGAAGATCTGTCCGCAGTCTTAAAAGATCTGGCACAGGCTGAAACGGTTCTGATCCTGACGGGTACGGAGGAATATCCGGAATGCTGTATTTATGCGGGACAGAATCTGATCTTTGTACACTTGCTGGGACATAGCGGGCAGATATACCGCATAGAGCCGGTGGAGAAAAAAGAAGCCTGTTCCAAAATGCGGGAGTACGGGTTCTTGGTTCCGGGAGTATTGGAGAAGAGGCAGGCGTATTTGGGAGATGGGGAAGCCCAAGAAGAGCATCTGCAGATAAAGGAACTGGCAAGGAAGCTGTACGGTCAGGAAAAAGACAATATTATGCGGCAAGAGGAAGTCAGGTGCTGCCTGGCACAGTATTCTGTTTTACAGACAAAGAAGGTGCGGCAGCTTTTGATCATAAACGGGGGATTGGAAGATTATTTGGCATGCAGTGATAAAGCGAAGGATCTGGTATATGTATATTCCGATGAAAAGGCAAACGAACTGCTTACACAAATGATGGGAGGTTTTTTATGATTCTGGTTGATATTTATGTTCCGTCTATAGGGAACACCTATGATTTTCAGTTGGATGAGGAAGTGCCGGTGGGCAATGTGGTAGAAGAGATCAGTGAGATGATCGGTCAAAAAGAGCATTGCCAGATCGTGGGTGATATGACGAAACTGATGCTGTGCGCGGGTAAGAACAAGCAGATCCTTCACAAGGATTACACACTGGCAGAATGTCATATTGTAACCGGTGACAGTCTGATCCTAGTATAGAAATGTGTCGTTCATACTGAAATATGTGTCATCTGTCAGCAAATGAACAAGAAAGAAAACAATGGATTACAATGTGGATATAACAAAGGAGCCGGTAAATGTTCAGCATCGTGACGAATCAGGCAATTGAAGATTGTGTACAGTTAGAACAGAGCGTTTCGCAGTTTATGACATTGAATATAGAGACAGAGTCGATCATCAGAGAACTGAGCAGCCTCTCCGGAATGGGAGATGTCATCACCCGGTTAAAAGGGGAGCATGGCAGGATGCAGGAAGAAAACCGGATTCTCAGGCAGATGATGCAGGGATTGGATAAAACGGTACTGTACTATATAAATTGTGAAAACAGGATATGTGAGAATGCAGAGCAGAGTATGATCCGATATGTACGCAGGGAGATTGGAATGAACAATCTCTCAAAGATATCAGATCTGCTGGGCGAGGTTCTCTCGGAATAGACTATAGACAGCGCATGTATGCGCAGAAAGGACAAGGAAATGGCAAATCAGGAAATTACAATAAATACGGACACGCTGGCTTCGGATATTGCAGAATTAAACAGTGCCCTTGAAACGGCGAGAAGAACGCTGAGTGATATGTTCACGCAGATTCAGGAACTGGATGCCATGTGGGATGGTCCAGCCAACGATGAGTTCAATAAACAGTTCGCAAATGATCATGAGAACGCAAAAGGCTTGTGTGCAACAGTAGAGTCGTTGATCGCATGTATGGAATATGCCAGGGAACAGTATAACAGCTGTGAAAACCAGGTTAACGGCATTGTATCTGCCATTCGTATTTAAGGAGGAAGGTTATGGCAATCGGAGGAGATGTATTTATTAAAGTCAGGCCGGAGGTCCTGGTGGAGAAGTCCCAGGAAGTTTCGGCAAGTATCCGCAAGATGGCCTCCTGTTTCGAGGATTTGGAGAGGATCATCAACCGGACCAGTTACTACTGGATCGGGGAAGCAGGTGACATGCATAGAAGATTGTATCAGGAGCAGAAAGAAAACGTGGATGAGATGATGAGACGGTTAAAGGAACATCCGGCGGATCTTCTGACAATATCCCAGAATTATGTACAGGCGGAACAGGCGGTGGAAGCAATTGCAAACCAGCTTCCAGGGGATGTGATCGAGTGATAAGGAGAAACATATGGCAAGCAGAGCAAGTATAGAATTTGATTTTCGTAAAGCAACGGCGCAGGCAGACAGGCTGGATGCGGTAGCAGATCAGTTAAATATGCTGTCCGATAACAAGTTTGGCGGCACTATGCAGCACTTATCATCCAATTGGAAAGGGGAAAATGCATCCCTTTATCTTGCCAAAGGCGGCAAGTTACAGGAGCAAATGAATGGAACATCAAGGGAGCTGCACAGCATTGCATCAGATATCAGGACAGTTGCCAGAAGATTGTATGAAGCGGAGATGAGGGCACTGCGCATCGCAGAGCATCGTGAGTACTGATAGGAAGAAACGGGACTCGGCCGCAGTCGAGTTCATGAAGAGGAGCCGAAAGGTTAATTCCGAAGGGATTTACCTTTTATATAAAAGCCGGAAACGGTACACCAATCAATCACAGGAGGAATGAACTATGGGACTTATTCAAGTATCAGCAGCGGAACTTAAGGCAAAAGCAGCGGAATTGAGAAATTTAAATTCTCAGTTCAAAACACAGGTGGGCAATCTGGAAAGCCAGGAGCAGACATTAATCGGTATGTGGGAAGGTGAAGCCAGGGATGCTTTTAACACCGCATTTAACAATGACAAGGTACAGATGGATAATTTCTATAATCTGATCGAACAGTATTGCGTGGCATTGGAAAATATTGCGGCAAAATACCAGATGGCAGAGGCACAGAACGTGTCCACGGCGGCAGCGAGAACTTATTAGGATTCCAGGCCGCGAAGCGGATTTTGTAAAGTTATTTGTCAGGAAAATTGCTAAAAGATGAACACAATTACAGATAAGGAGAGATAATTATGGAAGGTATTTTAAAAGTAACCCCTGAGAAGTTGATAAGTACGGCAGATGAGTTTCAGACCACAGGCGGGCAGGTGCGTAACCTGACCCAGGAGATGATCAGTATCGTAGACAGCTTAAAGTCCAGCTGGGAGGGTGAAGCTGCTACAGCATACAGCACCAAGTTCCATCAGCTCGAAGATGACATGGAGAAGATGCACAGAATGATCGATGAGCATGTCAAAGATTTAAATGAGATGGCGAGACAGTACCAGACAGCAGAGAGTGCTAACATTGACACCAGCAGCAGCCTGGCAGGCGATGTGATTTCATAAGAATAGGAAAAGTGTGGATGTGTCCGTCATGTGGGCGGATGCATCCGATTTGAAGGATGAAAGGTACGGGAGGGTATGGCGCAATTTTCTGTTAAAACGAAAAATGCCAGGATACAGGCAGCCGATGAAGAGAGATTGGCCAGAGAGCTGGGGCAGATAGAAAATGAGATCAGCAGTATTGGCAGTAATCTGGGATTTCGTGTGGCTTCACAGGCAAATATCCGATCCAGAATAAACCATGCCGCGGAGCGGGTAGAGGCGCACAAAGGCAGTATGACCGGAATGAAGTCTGCGCTGGGAGATATTCTGGATGCATATGACAGGACAGAGCAGCAGATTGTGGATAATGCGCAGGTTAAAAACGCTAATATGCAGGATGCGCAGGGGCCGCAGTTTAGTTTCGGTGATATTGAAGAGAGCATTATTGAGAAATTGATCAAGCCGTTGCTCACAGATATCGATGGCGGTGAATATGCAGATTACATATTAAAGCGGTTAGAAGAAATCAAGGAATTTCTAGCTAAAGTATATAGCGGCGATCCCTCCTTATTAGGAGAGATATTGTTGATGCCGCCATTCATATTGAAAGATATAGACGCGTTTAATAATTTTGTTGACAAATTTAAAGGCGGCATTCAGGATAAAATAAAGGATATTACAAGTTTTGATTTTGATAAAAAAGCAGAGGGCGCTTTATATGATAAGGAAATAGTCGGGGATTATGGAAGTCTTGGCGTGTCAGTATCCGCTTATGAAGCCTATGTCGGTGCAGAGGGCGGCATATTTACACAGGATGAGGACGGCAGCCTCGTGTTTAATCCTAACATCGATGCCAAGATAGGAGCGAGTTATACACTTCTAACGGCAGCGGGCAATATAGGGGTCGGTAATGAGATGCTGGGAGCCCATGCAGACGGGAATATTACGGTGGGGCAGGTTTCCGGTGAGGCAAACCTTCACGTAGCGCTTATGGATGAGGATGGTTCCTTTAACCCCAACGCGAATGTCCATGCGAGTGCGGAAGCTGTATTGGTAGAAGCGGAGGCACAGGCAGGTGTAACCGTACTGGGGACTGATGTGAATGTGTCGGGCAGCGCTTATGTTGGCATAGGGGCTCATGCGGACATTGATATTGGAGACGGTAAGGTCAAATGTGATATCGGGGCTGCTTTGGGAATCGGTGTCAGTGTAGGATTCGAGATAGATTATGGCGGGACAGTCGATGCGATCAAGAAAGGCGCAAAAAGTGTCCTGAGTAAGATATGGCCATGGTAATGGCGGAAAGAGAGGATAATTTATGTTTAGCGGAGTGTTGCCAATTGGTTCTGTAGTGTTGTTAAAAAACAGTACAAAGAAACTTATGATCATGGGATTTGCGCAGGTGGCGGCGGATAATCCGGGAAAGGTTTATGATTATGTCGGCTGTGTATTTCCGGAGGGATTTCTTGGGCCGGATCAGACATTTTTGTTTGATTCCCATCAGATTGAAAAGATTTATGCGGTAGGATATCAGGATGAAGAACAGATGCAGTTTAAGACACGCGTAGATGCTGCGCTGGCAGAACTGAGAAAAAAGGAAAATGAAGAACGGAATGATGAGCAAAATGAAAGCAATAACTAAAAACATCATAATCTCAGCGCTGGCGCTCCTTGTGGTGTGCGGCGTGACCGTATATGCCGCAGGGGATGCCGGTATCGTGGAGACCTTCACGGGGGAAGACCGCTTTTGTGTATATGTGAAAGGCGTCTCAAAGGACCTCACGGATGTATCCGTACAGATAGGAACATCCACCGGGGAGCTGGCACTGGCGGAGGCTGTCACAGACCGGGATGTGTCCATGAGGACCCTTGTCATGATTGATAATTCCCAATCAATCCGGAAGGATGACAGGGAAAAGATTGCAGATTTCCTGCAGGATCTGATCTCTGACAGGGATGCAGGGGAAGAGATGGCGATCACGGTGTTCAGTGAAGATATCACGTGGCTGACGGAATACACGGGTGATTATAGTACATTAAAACAGGCGGTGGACGGAATCGAGTATCAGGATCAGGAGACCTATCTGACGGATGTGCTCTACGACCTGCTCACCACGGAATATCTTGCGGATGGAGAGGATGTATACCGCAGGATCATAGTCGTTTCGGACGGTGTTGACAATAAGTCGCTGGGGTATACCAAGGAAGAGCTGTACAGTCTGCTTAAGGAAACGGCTTATCCTATTTATACCATTGGATGTGTCAATGGCAAGAATGAAGAAGAGCTGGAGAATATGTTTGCATTGTCGAGGATGACCTCGGCGCAGTCTTTCCTGCTGGATGAGGTGGAGAATACACTGGATATCACGGATGTGCTCAAAACAGACAGGGATATCGTGAGACTGGAGATCATACCGGCACCGGAGGCCATGGATGGAAGCCGCAAGGCTGTTAAGATATCTTATACGGATCAGGGCAGCACGCTAAACCTGACAGCGGATATTATGATGCCGCAACAGACACAGGCCGTAGTTGAGGAGCCTGAACCGGAACCAGAATCCGAACCGGAGCCGGAGCCGCCGGCGGAACCGGCAGTGGAAATTCCGGAAGAAAATAACGATGATTTTATGAAAATGGCAGTTTTGATCGTGATTTTCTGTTTTGTTATTTTGGCGGCAGTGGTCGTTGTGATCATATTGATTATCCTAAGAAAGAAACGGAACAAGGTACAGTTTGAGCCTATTGATGACAATATTCTGCAGGAATTGGAGCACAGCATCAATCCGGTGGATGAAAAGACGGAATTGGTACATACCAATATACCTGATGATGACGGACGTACTTACATGATATGGAATAATAGAAATACGTACCATATTATA
>CAYUKT010000035.1:0-12751 GCA_964445285.1 uncultured Bacteroides sp.
AGGGTATTCCCAATGAAAAAGGGAAATATCCGGTAATAGTGGCTCCATATATATCGGAAACAACAGCAGAAATATGTCGGAAAAATAAAATTGGATATTTTGATTATGCGGGAAATGCTTTGTTTAGCGGATATTCTATTTATATTTCTGAAAAGGGAAATAAAAACAAATATCCCGGCAAGAGAGGGTTAGTCTCCATTTTTGAGCGATCCGCGGAAGTGTCATCGCTGATCTTAAGGGAGATGTTTTTGGATGTTTCCAAAATATGGAGGTTGAAATACTTATCAGAAAAAGTCGGATGCAGCATAGGACAGGTTTCGAAAGTAAAAGATTTTTTATGCAGGAATGCCTGGGCAGAATTGACAACGGATGGAATTACATTATTAAAACCGGAAGAAATATTGATTGAATGGAGTCGTATATATGGCAGGAAGGAACAACCTGTTTATGGATGCTATAGTTTGGAAAGGCCGGCGGATATAGAAAAGCAACTTGTTTTTATGAAAGAGCAGACAGGAATAGATTATTATTTGACAGGTTTTTCAGGAGGCGTCCGTTATTCACCGGTTGTCAGGTATCATAAAGTTCATGTGTATATTTCGGAAGAAAATATAAAGGAAGCTATGGATTTTCTGCATTGTAAGCAGGCCTCGGATGGATATAACCTTGCAATATATCCAATCACAGAATCTTGCTGCATTAAGGATGCACGTGTGGAATGTGGTTTTAGTGTGGTTTCCCCTGTTCAGGTGTATTTGGATTGTATGCAGATAAAGGGGCGCGGAGAGGAAATGGCTGAGGCAGTTAAGATGAAGGAAATACTGAAATGATAAAGGATGAAGAGTTAAGAAGCAGTGTGGATTATGTTGAAGGCCAAAAAGAAGCAGCACATCGTATTCTGATAGAATTGGTTAATTTGTTTCAGGAATATCAGGAAGATATAAGGATTGTTGGGGGATGGGTGCCGGACTTAATGTTTCCGCAGGAAGGACACATTGGAAGTGTTGATGTGGATATTTTGATCAATCATCTGACGTTGCAGGATGCAGGCTATCAAAATATGGCGTTAATTCTGCAAAGAAATGGTTATAAAGAGCATTCTGAAAAATACTTTTCTTTTGTGAAAAATGTGATTGTTGATGGAATAGAATACCCTGTAGATGTTGATATTTTAGCAGGTATTTATGGCGGAACGCAGGAGAAAAGGCGAAGTCAGCATGTGCAGGGAATAAGAGCATTAAAAGCAACTGGTGGAAATTTCGCATTTGATTTTCCAGCGCAGAAGATAAAAGTGGAGGCTAAAAGACCTGATGGTGCGATAGATGTTGCATATGTTAATATAGTTGCCGTAGTCCCATATCTGATCATGAAAACGGCGGCAATGGGACGAGGTAAGGCAAAAGACGCGTATGATATTTATTTTTTGATAAAGCATTATAATGGCGGGATAAAAGAGTTGGCAACACAGTTTAAAAATCTTGGTGAGAAGCAGATCATATTGGATATGAAGCTGAAACTCAATGAAAAATTTGCTTCTATGAATCACTCTGGACCAAAAGATGTTGCTGAGTTTATGGATTTGCTGGATGAAGAAGAATATGAAATGATAAAAAGAGATGCTTATGAACAGATTCAGGCATTGCTTAGGTTAATATAGGTAATAGGGGCTGGGTATCGCAAAGTAGCAAATAACAGGTTACGGGCGGTACTCTTTTTTCATTTTCCGGTTGACAGGCCTTTGTACAAAGTGTATAATTTCCATATAGCGTACACGAGCACGCAAAAGAAAAATGCACATAGGGATTCGGACAGAACACTATATTTGACAATTAAAACAACGAAAATGATGCCTGTGTTATGGGAGGAACACAAAAAAATACCCCAACTGCTATAGTCCCCGCAAAAGAACTGATAGGCTGTCAGGATATTTTTACATTCGTTATTTTAAAGCATTTCTGCATAAATGTAAAGTGTCTGTCAAAAATCTACAAGAAGGCTGTAATATGCAAACACAGACAGGAGGTTAATGAATGAAGAAGAAATTGGTAAGCGTACTTTTAAGTGCGGCAATGTGTATATCATTATTGGCAGGATGCGGCGGGAACGGAAACGGTGCGCAGATATCATCCGGTGATACTGCAGGTACAGACACGAATCAGGAACAGGCTGCATCAGATACGGCGAAGGAGAGTCAGAGTACAGAGACAGCGGCGTCCGGGGAGAAGGTTACGCTGCAGTTCTGGAATGTGTTTACGGGATCTGACGGGGATATCCTGCGGGAGATCGTAGACAATTATAATAAGACGAATACCGACAATGTTGAGATCCAGATGGATATCATGCCCAACGATCAGCTGCAGCAGAAGCTGCCGGCGGCTATCGCTACCGGGACGGCGCCGGATCTGGTGTTGTTCGGTGTGGAGAACATTGCGCCTTATGTGAGCAATGATTCCCTGGTGGATATCAGTGATTTCTGGGATGTGACAGGGGTGGATAAGAGCAATATTTTGGAGAATGTCCTGGAACTGTCCCATGTGGATGGGAAGCTTTATGGTACGCCTATGCAGTACAATGTGAGTTATTTATATTGGAACAAAGACCTCTTTAAAGAAGCGGGCTTAGATCCGGAGAAAGCGCCGGCTACCCTGGAGGAACTGACGGACTATGCTGTGAAGCTGACGAACCCGGAGAAGAACCAGTACGGTCTTGCGCTGCCCACGAGCGTTACATACATGCAGTTTTTATGGGCCAACGGCGGTGACGCTGACGATCCGGATACCAATACCAATCTTTTAAATTCCGAGGAGAATGTAAAGACACTGGAGTGGCTGCAGGATCTGACTGTGAATAAAAAGGTTTCTCCCAGCAATATCACGGGGCCGGAGGCGGATACGATGCTGCAGGCGGGACAGATTGCCATGTATATGAGCGGTCCCTGGCAGATCAACGGCCTGCGCGAGCAGGGGATAAATTTTGGCATAGCGCCCTGTGTGGCAGGCAGTGCAGGCGCTTTTTCGCCGGCGGGCGGATGCAGTTATGTGATCCCGAAGGGGACGGAAGAGAGTCATAAGTTAGCGGCTTATAAGTTCATGCAGTATTGGCTGACGGATGATATTTTGAAAGAATGGTCTCAGAGAAACGGTTTCCCGGTATGGTCCAAGACGCTGATGGAGGATCCGGAGATACAGAGCGATGAGGTATTGAGCGCGATCTCCAAGGCAACGGAGATCGGCCGTTCCTATAATCTTGGGTATTCCCTGGCGAGCCAGATTGATAATGACGTCATGATTCCTTTGTTTGAGAAGGTAATGACAGGTGCGGCGACACCGGAGGATGCGCTGAAAGAGGCTTCTGAGGCTATGGACAGAGTGCTTGCACAGTAAAAGGCAGGATAGAAAACTGAAAGAACCGTCTTTTGGGCGGTTCTTTTCTTCTAAGAAGGGGGTACTATGACCAACAGTAAAAAGAAGAGGAGATATGCAGCCCAGAACCAGAAGAGCGCGTATCTTTTTATATTACCTTCCATGGTAATCTTATCGGTATTCGTGTTTATTCCGTTGATTGCTTCCTTGGTGATCAGCGTCACGGACATGAATATTTTCATGAATGATGTCAGTTTTGTGGGATTTAAAAATTTTACCCGCCTGTTTGCGGATAAGAGGGTGTCAAACGCAACTTTTAACAGTCTGTATTTCACCTTGCTGGAGGTGCCGTTACAGGTCGGCCTGGCCTTGCTTTTGACGGTGTGCCTGGCGAAGAACAACAGGTACTGTAAGCTGCTTCGCTCTATCTATTATCTGCCTTTCGTCTGCTCCATGACGGCGATCGGTATCGTGTGGTCCATGTTGCTGGACCCCAATATGGGACTGGTTGCTTACTGGCTGAAACAGGCAGGATTTGAGACCATTGCTTTTTTAAAGGATCCGAAATATGCCATGCCTACGGTGATCGCTGTGACTGCCTGGAAGGGCTTTGGCTATACGCTGACACTTCTGGCAGCGGCGGTGCTCAACATACCGCAATCACTCTATGAGGCGGCACAGATGGATGGGGCTGGGAGCTTCCAGAAATTTATCCATATTACGATTCCGGGGATCTGGTCGACCATCAGTTTCTGCATTGTCACAACTACCATCAGCGCCATGCAGATGTTCGATCAGGCCTATGTCATGACCCAGGGCGGGCCGCTCAATAAGACGGAGACAGTGGTGCAGTATATTTACGACAGGGGATTTCAGACGGCGCCCTATGATCTGGGCTATGCCTCATCTATATCCGTATACTTGTTTGTGATTGTGGCAGTGATCACTTTTGTCCTGCGCAAATTTGTGCTGAACCGAAAGGAGGATGCAGATGCATAAGATGAGAAAGCGGATAACTTTGTCTGGGGCGATAGGATATGTCTTTACTTTTCTGATAGCCTTTACAGTGGTAGTCCCTATTCTGTGGCTGTTGGTATCCTCCTTTAAAACGGATGTGGGGGTCATCAAATTCCCGCCCCGCTTTTTCCCGGAGGAATGGACACTGCATCAATATCTTTATGTGGGAGACAGTATCCCGATTTTCCAAATGACCAAGAACACGGTTATATTTGCGGGCGGCGTGACGGTGATCAGCCTGTTGTTTGATTCCATGGCGGGCTATGCTTTTGCAAGGATGCGGTTTAAGGGCTCTAAGGTTTTATTCTCCATCATTCTGCTGACGATGATGGTGCCGTTTCAGATTATTATGACGCCTCTGTATATTGAGGTGTATAAGTTCCATCTGCTGGACAGCTATCTGGGACTGATACTGCCGCGGGCGACCAGTGCCTTTGGCATTTATATGATGAGTTCCTTTTTTGAGGGATTGCCCAAGTCCCTGGAGGAGTCGGGGCGGATAGACGGCATGAGTGAGTTTCGGATTTTCCGGTCCATTATGATGCCGTTATGTAAATCAGCATTGGTGAGTCTGGGGATATTCCATTTTATGAATAACTGGAATGACCTGCTATATCCATTGATGCTGACCAGTTCCCAGAATAAGCGGACGCTGTCTGCAGGACTGGCAGTCCTGGTGGGCAATAAGGTGATCAAATACGGTCCTACGCTGGCGGCTACGATGATCTCACTGACACCGCTTCTGGTGTTGTATATTTTCTGCCAGAAGTATTTCATTGAGGGTGTGGCAACGGCCGGGGTGAAGGAGTAGAGATATATAACATTTATTATTTAAAGAACAGGAGAAAGTATAACGGTATGGGAAAAATAAAGGCACATATCATTGTGAATAAAGATTTCGTCAGGGGCGAAATTGACAAGAGGATCTATGGTTCCTTTGTGGAACATATGGGAAGGGTGGTCTACTCGGGGATCTATGAACCGGGACATGAGACGGCGGATGAGGACGGTTTTCGAAAGGATGTCCTGGAGAAGGTGAAACAGATGGGGGTGACGGCGGTGCGTTATCCGGGCGGGAATTTTGTGTCCTGTTATGATTGGCGTGACGGTGTGGGTCCGGTGGAAGAACGCCCCCGCAGGCTGGAGATTGCCTGGCGTGCCATCGAGACTAATGAGATTGGAACGAATGAATTTATGAAATGGGCTACAAAGGCGGGTGTCGAACCTGTTTTTGCCGTAAACCTGGGTACGAAAGGGATTGAGAACGCAGTGTCCCTTGTGGAGTACTGCAATATCGAGCAGGGGACTTATTACAGCGACTGGCGCAGGAAACACGGTGTGGAAAAGCCATACGGTATTAAGACCTGGTGTCTTGGCAACGAGATGGACGGGGACTGGCAGATCGGGCATAAGACAGCTAAAGAGTACGGCAGGCTGGCCCAGGAGACAGCAAAGGCCATGAAGCAGGTAGATAACAGCATCGAGGTGGTTTCCTGCGGCAGTTCCAAGTCAGACATGAAAACCTACCCGGACTGGGAGGCGGAAACATTGAAGTATACATATCCTTATGTGGATTATGTTTCCCTGCACCAGTATTATGGCGGACAGGAGCTGGGGACGCAGAATTTTCTGTCCCAGTCGCTGGACATGGAGCAGTATATTCAGACTGTGATCGGAACCTGTGATTATGTCAAAGCATGGCACCGTTCGGATAAGAAGCTTTACATCAGTTTTGACGAGTGGGGCGTGTGGTCGGTGCCGGATCAGGTGGTGGCGGCTTCGGTGGATGAGAGTCCCTGGCAGGTGGCGCCCCATCTGAGCGAACAGATTTATACGATGGAAGATGCCCTGCTGTTTGCCGGGATGATGATGAATTTCATAAAATATGCGGACCGTATCAAGATTGCCTGCCAGTCCCTGCTTGTTAATATCAGCGCTGCGATCATGACAAAACGGGGCGGGGAAGTGTGGGTGCAGCCTATCTATTATCCCTTTATGCATATGGCCAATTACGGGGTGGGAAAGACTCTGCTTTGCGTGGATGAGATGCCTTGTTATGACTGTGATCTCAGGAAGGATGTCCCCTGTGTAGATTATGTGGCGGTCTATAATGAGGAGGGCAGGGAAGTGGTGCTGTTTGCCATCAACCGTATGGAGGAAGATGCAGAGGTTACCGTGAATTTACAGGGGTTCCAGCCGGTTCGTGTGAAAGAACATGTGACGATGCACTGTGATGATAAAAAGACGACCAATCTGGAAGACCACGATGCTGTCAGACCGGTGCAGACAGATACAAGCAGTCTGTTTGATACGGTATTGACAAGCTTTCTGCCGCCTCTTTCCTGGAATATGGTGCGAATCGAAATTCTGTGATAAAATATAATATACTATATTTTTAGCGGGAGGAGAAACGGTGGCGATAACAGCGAAAGAACTTGCCGAAATGTGCGGCGTCTCCAGAATGACGGTACACCGGGCGCTCACGGATACGGGAAGGATTAATCCCCAGACAAAGGAACTGATCCAGGCGAAAGCGAAAGAATGCGGGTACCGGCCGGATCTGCTGGCCAGGGGATTGGTAAAAGGCCAGACCTTTTACATAGGTGTGGTGGTTTTGGATGTGAATAACAGGTATTTTTCGCAGATGTTGAGCGCCATTGGAACGGAAGCACATAAGCGGGGCTACTTTGTCAATATCACACTCCATGAAGAGAATAAGGACATGGAAAAGGAGCAGCTGGAGCGTCTGGTGGATTACCACGTGGACGGCATTATCCTTTCCTCAGTCAATCAGGGAGAGGAGTACCGGGATTTCCTAAAAAGTCTGGATACGCCCATCGTCACCATAGGCAATAAGATTGCCGAGGGGATTCCTTTTGTGAGCATCCAGGAGAAAAAAGCGGCAAAGGAAGCTACAGAGGCAATTTTACGCAAAGGTTATGAGAAGATAGTGTTTGTGTGCCCACCATTGGAGCAGACGGAGGCAAATACTTATGTGCACAGACAGCGTCTGGAAGGATTTACGGAGGCGGTGGAGCAGTGGAAAAGAGAGCAGGAATCCCCGGTGATAAGCCTTGTGATCGGCGAAAAGGACGCTTATGTGGAGCAGGCTTATGAGGAACTATTAAGAAGCGGGAAACGTACGGCTTTTTTCTGCGCCGGGGATATCTTTGCGCTGGAGATTATGAAGTATATGGCCGGGAAAGGGAAAAAGGCCGGTGAAGACTACGGCATTGTGGGATTCGATGGCATTGACATTCTGGACTATGTGACGCCACGGCTGTGTACCATTTATAATCCGGTGGAACTTGTGGCGAAAGAGGCGGTGAAGCTTCTGTTTAAGCTGATGAACAGTGAGCCGTCAGACGATGAAACCGTGATACTGAATTGTGAAATGATGGATGGGGAGACATTGTGAGAAACAATGTCTCCTTTTTGGGTAAAAAGTTTAGTCTATATCAAAAGTACCAGAAGGGGCTTCCTTTTATGAACGGTTCGTGATATGATATCTCAGAAAGTTTTTATGGTGAAAAGGAGCGATGCGAATATGTTAAAGAAAAAGTCAGACTCCCGCTCTGGCAGCAAAATGAAGAGGAGTCTCAATGGAAGAATATTAAGAAATACGACATTCAATATTTTAATATTGGTGGCAGTGTGTTGTGCAATTATGGCGATTTCCATGCAATCTCTTGCGAACAATATTTTGTTGGACAGCCTACAGCCTATGGCCAGACAGTCGGCTAAGACGGTGGAGGCTAATATCCATATGCTGGCGGATCGTATGATGATGATAGCCGGTGATGCCAGAATGAATATTGTTAACATTGGGGATGAGGCAGAAGAGATGTCTGACGCCGCAGCGGCAAAGGATAGCTGGGCAGCTGTGTTGACAGAGGCGGCTGAAATATATGAATTTCAAACGATTGGCCTGTATGATCTGAATGGCAGTTTGGTTCAGGAAACGGGTGGTGCATCGGAAAGTTTGGACAGTGACTTCTTGGCGCTTTTGCAGGAAACGGATAATCTGACGACCCATACCAGTACGATTTCTCATGAAGGGCTTGGCATCACCATGGGTATGCCGGTAAAAGAGGACGGCGAGACAGCTTTTTATGTGGTCGGTGTCTATAAGTATGATACATTGAATGATGTGTTAAGCAGTATCAATCTGGGCAAGCATGGTATGGCTTATATGGTGAACCGTGAAGGTATCGTTACAGGGCATCCAGATCAGTCAAAGATTACATCTGGAAGCAATCTGCTCCAGCTTAGCGGGGGCAATGAGGAAGCGATTAAAAGTGTGACGACAGGAGAGACGGGAGCTACGGAATTTGTCATTGACGGCCAACAGATGTTAGTAGCTTTTTCTCCCATTCGCGGCACACAGTGGGCCTTGGTCATTCAGGTGCCAAAGTCAGATTATAATGGGCTGATTGAAGGGGCAATGACAGTGGCATGGGTGTGTACCCTGATGATGCTGTTGATTTCTATTGTGTTAATTCTCCGTATGGCCAGATCGATTTCCAAGCCGGTTAAGAATGTGACGAGCAGGATGCTCTCTCTCTCTGATGGAGACCTGCATACGGAAGTGACCAATATCCGGTCGGGAGATGAGTTGGAGGTCATGACCAGAACATTGGCTGATACAGTAGAGAGTGTTAATCGGTACATATCAGATATCAGGCAGGTATTAAATGGAGTTGCCAATGGCAACCTGCAAATTGAGCCTCAGGTGGAATATAAAGGAGATTTTACGCTGATCCAGAACAGCCTTGGCACCATTTTGCAATCCATGAATGAGACAATGTTAGGCTTTCGGGAAGCAGCAACCCGGCTTGCCAGTATGGCTGAAGAACTGAGCGGACAGTCTGGGCAGCTGCATCAGGCATCTTTAGAGCAGAATCAGGCAACCGAAGCGTTAGTTGATGAGGTGGCGCATGTCAAAGAACAGCTTGCCGGTGTTACAAAGAGCAGTGACCAGACGCAGGCTATGACAGGGGAGATTACCAGAAGGGTACAGGAAGCGAATACCCAGATGGAGGCTCTCTCCAATGCCATGCATAATATCAGTTCCAATGCGCAGGAGATTACATCCATTGCCAAGGCGATTGATGATATTGCTTTCCAGACCAGTATACTGGCGCTGAACGCTTCTGTGGAAGCTGCTCATGCGGGGAGCGCAGGCAAAGGGTTTGCCGTTGTGGCGGAAGAGGTCAAGGATCTGGCGGGCAAGAGCGCACAGGCAGCCCAAAGTGCGGTGGAAATCGTGGCAAATACCAGAGCCGTTATTCAGACGGGTGTGGAACTCAATGAGAGTACGGCTGAATCACTCAAGGCTATTTACAGTGTTTCCGCTGAGATCAGTGAAATTTCAGGCCAGCTGGTGGAAGCAGTACAGGGGCAGGAGAGGGCATTGATCAGTATAGAGGAGAGAATTGCAACTATTTCAAACATTGCAGATCGGAATCTGCAAAATGCAGGCGGAACAAGTCAGTCCAGTGGCTTGTTGGCGAAGGAGGCCGAAGAACTTCAGGCACAGGTGGGGAAATTTGCTTTGAAGGAGGGATATGACAGATGAAACGGATATTGAGTATAGTATTGATTTTGGTATTTATGTTGTCATTGACAGCTTGTGGTGAGCAGACAGGGCTTCAGGATGGTTATTATACCGCGCAGGCTTCTGAATTCAGTCATGGATGGAAAGAATATATCACGATTATGGTCAAAGGCGGGAGCATTGTTTCAGTAGAGTATAATGCGGAGAACGCCAGCGGATTTATCAAGAGTTGGGATAATGCATATATGCAGACGATGCTGCATTCCACTGGCACTTATCCGAACGAATATACCCGCTATTATGCCGGTCAGCTTTTAGAGGGACAGGGAGAGGAGAAGATAGATGCTCTGACTGGTGCAACTTCTTCTTACGGTTCCTTTCAGAAACTTGCCGCTGCTGTGATAGAGCAGGCAAAATTGGGAGACTCCAGTATTGTAAACGTGGATACATCCCATTAAAAGTTAATTTGTCTGTATGCAATTTAAGTAACAAGTAAAAACAACAAAAGAACGGAGAAGGACAATGAAAAAGAAAAAACTGTTACGGGGGATCGGGCTGCTGATCCTGTGTATGGCGCTTTTGCCGATGACCGTATTTGCGGCGGAAGCGGAGGCGGAGTACACATCTGCCATGTATGCTACTTTCTGGGCGTTGATTCCGCCTATCGTGGCTATCGTACTGGCTCTGATCACGAAGGAAGTTTACAGTTCTTTGTTTATCGGTATTCTGGTAGGCGGACTGTTCTATTCCGGGTTCTCTTTTGAGGGAACATTGACGCACATTTTTAATAACGGTTTTGTGGCTGTACTGTCTGATAGCTATAACGTGGGTATCCTGATATTCCTGGTGATATTGGGAGCTATGGTGAGCCTGATGAACCGGGCCGGCGGATCTGCGGCTTTCGGGCATTATGCCAAGGAGAAGATTAAAACACGTGCCGGGGCGCAGCTGGCTACGGTGGCGCTAGGTGTGTTGATTTTTATTGATGATTATTTTAACTGCCTTACCGTGGGAAGTGTGATGAAGCCCGTTACGGATGAGCACAAGGTTTCCAGGGCTAAGCTGGCGTATCTGATCGATGCCACGGCGGCGCCTGTCTGCATCATTGCACCGATCTCTTCCTGGGCGGCGGCGGTGTCCGGTTTTGTGGAAGGAGAGGACGGATTCTCTATTTTTATCCGTGCCATTCCCTATAATTTCTATGCGATTTTGACCATTGTCATGATGATCGCACTGGTGGTGATGAATGTGGACTTCGGGCCGATGAAAGCCCATGAAGTCAATGCGCTTAAAGGTGATCTGTTCTCCACAAAAGAGGGTACATCCAGAAAGGAAGAAGAGATTGTAAACCCGAAGGGGAAAGTGATCGATCTTCTGATCCCGATCATTACCCTGATCATATGCTGTGTGATCGGCATGATCTATACCGGTGGATTTTTTGAGGGCGCGGGTTTTGTGGAAGCTTTCTCGAATTCCGATGCTTCTGTAGGGCTTGCGTTGGGAAGTATCTGTGCCATGATCCTGACGATCATCATTTATCTGATCAGAAGGGTCTTAAGCTTTAAGGATTGCATGAAATGTCTGCCGGATGGCTTTAAGGCCATGGTGCCGGCCATCCTGATCCTTACTTTTGCCTGGACATTGAAGGCCATGACGGATTCCCTGGGCGCTGCAGTCTTTGTAGCCGATGCGGTGCAGAAGAGTGCGAGCGGGTTCATGAATTTCCTGCCGGCGATCATTTTCCTGGTGGCATGTTTCCTGGCGTTCTCCACAGGTACTTCCTGGGGTACCTTCGGTATTCTGATTCCGATTGTGGTGAATGTATTTATGAACAGCAACCCGCAGCTGATGATCATCTCAATCTCTGCATGTATGGCGGGTGCGGTGTGCGGCGATCACTGTTCGCCGATTTCGGATACTACGATCATGGCATCTGCCGGCGCGCAGTGTGACCATGTCAACCATGTATCTACCCAGCTGCCTTATGTCATTGTGGTTGCCGGAATTTCGTTTGTGACATATATTGTGGCAGGTTTTGCGCAGAGCGCGTGGATTTCCCTGCCGGTGGGAATTGTGCTTCTGGTGGCGGCTTTGTTCGTGATCAAGAATATGCAGAAAGAGTAAAAATTCATTTAAAAGAGTGAAAGGTAAAGCTGCTGTCAGGATATGCTTCTGGCAACAGCTTTTATCAATTTGAGAGGTCTAAGAGGAAGGATTTGTGGAATTATTAGTATTGTCCTTGATTATTTTTTCTATTATCTGAATCATGATTGGCGGCAGGGGAACGCCAAGATGTTCTAAGTTGTCTAAAATGGCAATCACTTCTCTGGGGAGATAAAATAAAATGACAATCCCACAAAGCGAATCGCTGTCAAAAAAGATTACGCCAATAAACTGAGCAATATAAATTAGAATTAAAATGCCTATTTTACCAAATATGTTTTTTAATCCCAATTTAATTCTATTCCATTTCTTTTCGACAATCATTACTAAAATACTTGTTATGTAGTTTATAAGGATAAAAAGTAATAATGCATGAAGTAACTGATTGTTCTTATTTGATATTTCAATGAAGTATTGATACATATAACCCATCCTTTCTTGATTTATGTTTGTTGACTTTGGGTAAATGGTAAAGGCAATATCATATCAGGCCTGTGTTTGCTTAATTAGAGCATATATTAAAAAATGAATTATGTATTTAATAGAATCTATTTTTTTTATTAGCTGAAAAATTGAAAATATATATTGTTAAATGGGAAAAATTGATAGACATTAAGTTGCGAAAAGAAATCTGTCAATTTACATGTGCTGT
>CAYUKT010000036.1:0-5320 GCA_964445285.1 uncultured Bacteroides sp.
TCACAGGATACTCTGGGGAAAAGACTTGGTTTAACACGGCGCATTATTCAAAAAAATATTAACAGTTTGAAGGAAGATGGACGTATAGAACGCATAGGCGGTAAACGTTATGGACACTGGCAGATTTATGATTAGAGAAGCGGAGACATAGTTTAAAATTAATATAAAGGTGTTATGGGCATCGGGGCTTGGGGTGTCCCCAACAAGCAAAGCGAACCGCTGCAGGAGGCGGAGCGTGGATTAGGATATCCGAAAGGATATCCTAATCCATTGCTTGCCCGATAACATACATATATGACAGGCATTCAATCCCCGCCCGTCAGAGATACCGTAGTCAGACTGTTTCATATCAGAGGAGTACCCCTCCTTTCCGTCAAAGCGCGGATAGGAGAGACAGAGGAGAAGCTGTGCGGAACTCAACATGACTTATAAGCAGTTTTGTTCCGAATGGGGTGGTATTGATCTGCTTGATGAAGTGATCGGTTAGACGGCGAGGAAAGGTACTCTATCATAAAAGACGGATATGTTTCATTATGGCTGTTTATGTTCATGAATAACAGGAAATAATTATCCCAGTTTGTATTTGGACAAAACAATCTACCAGAAAGATTTATGGTATGTATCCGAGGCGGCCGCTGGTGGACGGGCGATAACTGCCGCCCCAGTTAAACTGGTCTACATGAAAGACCGGGCAACGGGATAGTTCTTCTGGTGAATGGATTGTTAATACATCATAGGTCATGGAATTATGTTCCTTTCGTTTGGCATATGTATGTTATCAGAGGATATCTGAAAGGACAAACAGGAATAGAAATATTTTATTGGGTATTATCGGACAGCGCCTTTATGGATGAGGCATATTCGGAAGGTGTCATACCGGTAATCCGCTTGAACTGCCTGGAAAAATAATGAATGGAAGAAAAACCGAGTCTGTCTGCGATTTGGGTGAAGTTGTAGTAGTCTTCCCGCATCATCTGTTTTGCCAGATCTATTTTCATTCTTGAAAAATACTCTATCGCACCGTAGCCGCTCTTACTTCTGAATATTTTCTGGAGTTGAGAGCGGCCTATGGAATTATCTTTGCAGATCTGTTCAATGGACAATGTTTCGTGAATATGAGCCTCCATGTATCCCTGCAGCTGCGTAAATAATGCACCATCGGCTTTCTGTTTTACGGATTTGATGAGGGCCGGGCTGGCAGTAGCAGGAGAGGTATCGATCATATATCGGCGGATCAGCAGGATGAGAAGCTGTTCCAGATAAAGCCTTATCAGTTGTTCCCCTGCAAAACGAGGGTTCTCGTTACGTATCAGTTCTTCTTGATAGGGATTATCTAACCGTCCTTCAAAAGTGTGCTTGGCTTCCTGAATGATCTGGGCCAGGAGAAGGCGTTCCGGCTCGCTTACCTTTAAAATCTTTTCCTCAAAAAAGGACATGACCGGTGAGGAACAGGCAAAGGATATGACGACCAGGTTCGGTGCGATCAGGCCGTTAGACTTTACATTGTGAAATTCATTGGGCTTATGGAAGATGATATCTCCCTTCTTTAATGCGTGGAATTTTTTATCGGCATACACGTTGACCTCGCCTTTATCAACACACAAAAATTCCCAGAAGTCATGGGATTCTCCCGGAAAAGAAAAATCGCACATGTATTCAAAATAATGAATGGAATATATTTCGTGAATCGTAATAATATCTTGTAACCTTATACTCTTATAAGCCATTTTGTCTCCATAATCAAGCTGATTGTGCAAATAAAGAATCCTATTTGAAACCATTATAAATTAAATGTGCAAAAAAAGTAAAAATTATATATTTTTCATTTTATACTAAATATAAAATGGAGAGGCAATAAGTGGAGATATATTGTAAAAAATATCAAATATGTAGAGATATTAATGTAAAAAATGACGTATAAGTATACGCATATAAATATGATAATTATATAAATTCTACAAAAAAGAGCTGATTGTGCAAAAAGGGAGATAGATAAGACAAAGACTTTTGATAAACCGTCAACTATAATTAACAGCAACAGTGAGCAATGGTGTGAAAGACTAGGAGGTGCCTGAATGAGTAGAGAGAAGTCGGAATTAGTAAGGATTGCGGAAAGATTTGAGATTGAGGGGGAGCTGGAAAGTATCGACCCTCATGGGAATGGACATATCAATGATACATTTCTTCTGACTTGCCGGGTAACGCCGGAGCGGGTGCGTAAATATATTTTACAGAGGATGAATCATGAAGTGTTTAAGGATCCTGATGGTCTGATGGAGAATGTTATTGGCGTAACAAACTTTCTCCAGCAAAAGATCAGGGAAAACGGTGGGGATCCCGAAAGAGAGGCGCTGAATGTTATTCCGATTCGAGGAGGCGGTTCTTATTGGAAGGAAGAGGATGGTACTTTCTGGAGGGTATATCGGTTTGTGGAAGGCGCGGACAGCTTTGACGTGGTGAAACGTCCGGAAGATTTTTATGAAAGTGCTGTAGCCTTTGGCCATTTTCAAAAGCTTTTGGAGGATTATCCGGCGGAGAGCCTGCATGAGACAATCCCGAATTTCCATAACACCATTGATCGTATGGATAAGTTCAAAAAGGCGGTGGAGGCTGATTCCATGCATCGTGTGGCTGAGGTGGAAGATGAGATTAGGTTTGCGATGGAACGGGAGGAGGATTGTCACATACTCTGCGATATGCTGGCATCCGGTGAGATTCCACTGCGGGTCAGCCACAATGATACGAAGCTCAATAATATTATGCTGGATCATGAGACGGGTAAGGGGATCTGCGTTATTGACCTGGATACTGTTATGCCCGGTTCTGCCCTGTATGATTACGGGGATTCCATTCGGTTTGGGGCGAATACGGGGGAGGAGGATGAGAAAGATTTGTCCAAAATATCCTGTGACCTGGATTTATTTTCACTGTATACCAAAGGGTTTATTGAAGGCTGTGAAGGCTCACTAACAGAGAAAGAAATCAGGATGCTTCCCATGGGTGCAAAACTGATGACGTTGGAATGTGGAATCCGTTTTTTGACAGATTATCTGGAGGGAGATCATTATTACAAGATTCATCGCCCGGAACACAATCTGGATCGGTGCCGGACACAGTTTGCCATGGTGAAAGACATGGAGGATAAATGGGCGCAGCTGCAGGAGATTGTGGAGAGTTATCTATAATATACATAGAAATGGTGAGGAAATAAAAAGGCGGTTTTATCAGGGAGGCAGTAATTCATAAGGGTTATGGCCTCTCTTTACTATTTGTAAAT
Organism: uncultured Bacteroides sp.; assembly: GCA_964445285.1. Classification (GTDB taxonomy): domain Bacteria; phylum Bacillota; class Clostridia; order Lachnospirales; family Lachnospiraceae; genus UBA3282. Next base: position 3,278 of record CAYUKT010000036.1, read on the forward strand.
TTCAAACATTTCACAACATTTATCAAACATTTTACGGCAAATCCATATTTTATATATCACGGGAAAACGAAAAAATAATGACGATGTTTCAGAGTAAATCTGAAAATTTTCAGTATAGTGGGGACACCTGGAAACAACAGTAAATACAAACTGTTTCCAGGTGCTTTATATACGGAATATAGGAATATTATTTTACATACTGACTTTACGTAAAAAAAGGAATATAATATATAGGAAAATATCATAAAAGTTAAGAAGCTGATTCCATGCAGGGACAGACGGGCATCGAATCAGTGGGTTATTAGTTGTAAGAACGAAACGGAGATCCAAAATGGGAATGAAGCATGATGAAGATAAGAGTGATAGAGGAATTTCATTGCTTGTTTCTATTATTTTGGTCTTTTTTATTTTAGGAATTATTGTTTTTTCGGTATCTCGTAAGATTACCAGAGAGATGGCGGCATCGGCAACGCAGAATCTGCATGAGAGCCTTAACCTGATTGAATGTACGATTGAAGCCATACTGAACAAGGAGGCGGAATATCAGCAGATGATGGCTCAGGGAGTTGCCGCGATGGCGGATCCGGAGGAGTATGTCCGTAATTACACGAAAAGCGAGACGATGGTGAGGATTGCCCTGATACGGACGGGAGAGACGGAAGGAATCTCCAGTACGGGGGAAGTATTTACAGAGGATGAGCTGGACTTTTCTGCGGGCGGTACGATTGATGGACTGCCGGTGTCGCAATCTTACCTGAATTACATGGGGACGTGGGCCTATTGTATCAAATGTCCTGTTGTAAAAGATGATCAGGAGATCGCAACACTTTATGTAGAGTATATTTATGATACGTTCGATAAGTCGCTTCCCGAAGGATTTTATAATAATAGAGCCATGCTCTATATTATGGATGCGGAGACGGAACGGTTTGTGTTAAAGCCTAAGGGCATGGGTGAGCGAAGTGCGGGGCATTTGAACCTGACGGATTATTACCGTGCCAATGATATTCGGGAGGACAACCTGCGCGAGCAGGTGGAGGCGTGTCTGGAAAATCATCAAAATATCATGTTTTATCATGATATCAGAAATAAGGATTCCCTGAATTATATGTGGTCGGTGAATGACGGCACCCTCTATCTGATCGGTTATGTGCCGATAGAGTCCATACAGCAGGAAGGCCGGACTGTGAATCAAAATATTTTTATTGTGGTTTCGGTTATGCTGATTGCCTTTTTCCTGTGCTGTATTCTCTACTACTTTAATCAGAGACAGCAGAATAAGATCAGAAAAGAGCGGGAAGTGGAGAGGGAGATCAGCAACCGCAGGCTGGCGGAAGCACTGCAGGCGGCGCAGGTTGCAAGCAATTCAAAGACCATGTTTCTCTCCAACATGTCCCATGATATCCGTACACCGATGAACGCAGTTTTGGGATTTACAACATTGCTGGCCAAGGATGCGGAGAATCCTGATAAGGTACGGGAATATACGAAGAAGATCATGGCATCAGGACAGCATCTGCTCAGCCTGATCAATGATATTTTGGATGTGTCCAAAATCGAGAGTGGTAAAGTTGTCCTGAATGTGGAAGAGTTTACTTTAAATGATCTGTTATCTTCCGTGGATGCCATTATTCGTCCCATGGCGGAAGCGCGAGAGCAGAAATTCCAGGTCAAAGTAACAGGAATCAAACACGAATGTCTGCTGGGGGATGAGACGCGGGTCAATCAGATTTTGATCAATCTCCTGTCCAATGCAGTAAAGTATACACAGCCGGGAGGAAATATCTGGCTGCGTATTATTGGGCTCAAGCAGCGTTCTGATCAGTATGAACGTATTCGGATAGAAGTGCAGGATAACGGATACGGCATGACGAAGGAGTATCTGGTGACAATCTTTGATGCCTTTACGCGGGCGGAAAACAGTACTACCAATAAGGTGCAGGGCACGGGACTGGGGATGGCGATCACGAAGAACCTCATAGAGCTTATGGGCGGTACGATCGATGTTTTTAGTGAAGTGGATCAGGGAAGTCTGTTTCGGGT
>CAYUKT010000036.1:5420-12562 GCA_964445285.1 uncultured Bacteroides sp.
TGTGTGGAGATGATAAGGAGGATCAGACAGGAAGCGGGAGAGGCAATGCCGATTCTGCTTATGGCTGAGCATGATGAAGAAGGAGTAGAGGATGTTTTACAGACAGAGAACACTGGCATTCTCTGGAGACCGTTTTTTGCATCGGCATTTAAAGAGAAGATACGGGAAATGCAGATGGGGATGACAGTGTCTGAAGAGTCGGAAGCAAAGGAAGGCAGTAATCTGGAAGGCCTGCATTTCCTTGCCGCGGAAGATAACGAGATCAATGCGGAAATCTTACGGGAAATTCTGTCACTTGAAAATGCCGGGTGTGAGATTGTGGAGAACGGACAGCTGGCGGTAGAGAGATTTAAAGATTCTGAGGAAGGCGAGTTTGACGCCATTCTGATGGATGTGCAGATGCCGGTTATGAACGGATACGATGCAACAAGGGCAATCCGGGCATTGGAGCGCAAGGATGCACACGAGATTCCGATTATTGCCATGACGGCAAACGCTTTTGCAGAGGATGAGAAAGATGCCCTCAATGCAGGGATGAACGTTCATCTGGCGAAACCGATCGATATAGAATTGTTGCGGCAGGTGATCAGGCAGTATACCAATAAAGAACAGTGATACAAAAAGAAATAGGTTCGATTTATTATACGGGCATGCAAGCGAAGTGAATATTGGAAACAAATACTGGAGGAGATTATGAGATATTTTAATAGAAGCAGTATTAAAAAACTAGGGATTGTGTGTATGGCCGGGATTGCGGTATTAACGATAGCGGCATGCGGAGAAAATGGTGGATCCAGCAATAATTTGATCGTTGTAGAGAAGGATAATAAAAGGATTGTGAACTTGTTCAGCCCAATGGAGAAAAAAGAGCCGAATGTGGAAAATGTCGCCAGAAGTGCGGCAGATAAAACGATTCTGATGGCGGAAGAAAGACTTGGCCTGAGTGTGGGATATGTGACATATACGGCGGAGGATTATCAGGATAAATCCTATGATGATGTAGCACTTGACCGGGCGCGTAATGATATGGACGATATGTATCTGCTGAATCCGGATACCATTCGTATTTTGGCGGAGGAGGGTAAGCTGAAAGATCTTTCCGGGCTGGATTGTGCCAAGAACTTGAGAGATGTGGTGAAGGCCGCTAATGTAGTGGATGGCAAACTCGTTGCGATTCCACAGGAGATTGTGGCTTATGGTCTGTTTATCAATAAAGATATGTTTGACCAGTATGGACTGGAACTGCCGGAGACGCCGGAAGAGTTTTTGGAGTGCTGCAGGGTGTTTAAGGAGAATGGAATCGAGACGCCTGTGGGCGCCAATAGATGGTGGCTGGAGACCTTTGTCCTGGCACAGGCCTATGCGGATTTATACAATGGCGGAAATACGGAGGCGGAAATAGCGGCGCTCAACAGCGGGGAGAGAAAATACAGCGATTATATGCGTCCGGGATTTGAGTTTTTGCAGGAGATGATTGACAAAGGGTATATTGATGCCAAGAAAGCCTATGTGAGTGAGGCAATTGAGGGAGAGGGCGCGGATTTCCTGGCTCAGAAGACGCCGATTGTCATGGCCTATTGGGGAGCAGCCAATACGGAGACCGCCTATGGGAAGACGGATTTTAAGATGCTGGTGATTGGGTTCCCCAGCAGCCGTGGACAGATGCCGGTTATGCCTATGACGGGATTTGCAGTAGGGATCAATGCGGAGCATGGGGAAGATGCGCTGGAAGTGCTGGATGTGATACTTTCTGATGAAGCATTGCAGGTTTATGCGGAGACAAACAGGGTAATCTCACCGTCCCAAAATGTGGAGGTGGAGTGTATCCCGGAGCTGAAACCGTTGAATGACAGAATTCAGGAAAATGTATATGTGCTTGGTGCGAACGCTAGTATGAATGTGGAACAGTGGGGAAATACCTGTCTGATCGTGAGAGATTTGTTAAACGGCGCTACGGTGGATGAATGTATGGCGGAGTTTGACCGGTTGCAGGAGGAAGCGCTGACGAGATAACAGATTTGACCTATATTTGTGATGGTGTTCCCAATGCGTAAACTCATGTTGATACTGTATGGAGGCTGCTATGAAAATGGTTTATAGTAAATTTATATTTGGAGATATGAGCGCATATTATGTGCAGGATGAGGAGACGGGGAGCTTGGAACTTGTTCTTCTGCCGGCAGATATGGCTTATGAGGTTGCTTACCGGGAAAAGCCTTATGCGGATTCTTTGGTGCAGGTGAAGCTTTCCGGAGATACCTACACGGGCGGTTATGCGGGCGGCAGGACCATGCGGCAGAGCGCTTCCGTGCAGACGCTTGTACTGGAGAGCCAGGAAGAAAACAGAGAGAATGGCAGGACATTGGTCTGCACGACTTTCTCAGATAAACGGGGTTATTATTATCGGCATTATCTTGTATGGAAAAAGGGAAAGAAGAGTCTGCTTTCCTATACGGAGTTTGAAAATGTCTCCGAGCAGGGGGCTGATCTGGAATTGCTTTCCAGTTTTTCCCTGAGCGGCATCTCTCCTTTTGTGGGGGCGGATGAGAGTGGATTGATGAAGCTGCACCGCATCCGCAGTGTGTGGAGCATGGAAGGGAGAATGGAGTCCCAGCTTTTGGAGGACTTACAGTTGGAGCCTTCCTGGGGCGGTCATGCAGTGCGCTGTGAGCGGTTTGGTCAGGTGGGTTCCATGCCGGTAAATGGATATTTTCCCTATGCGGTAGTGGAAGATATGAAGTCTGGTATTTTCTGGGGCGCACAGCTTATGCATAATGCGAGCTGGCAGATGGAAGTTTATCGCCGTGGGGATGACGTGAACATTTCCGGAGGACTGGCGGATTACGATTTCGGTCACTGGATGAAACGTGTGGAACCGGAAGAGACTTTCGTATCACCTATGGCAATTTTATCCGTGTGCAGGGGCGGCGGCATAGAGGATATTTCCCAGAGGATGACGGCGGCGCTGGATGAGATGGTGGATGAAGGGCCGGAGTCGGAGCAGTCGCTGCCCCTTATTTTCAATGAATACTGTACCACCTGGGGCTGTCCTTCCCATGAGAATATCAGCGAAATCCTGGAGGCCATTAAAGACAAGGGCTTTTCTTATTTCGTGATTGACTGCGGCTGGTATAAGCAGGAGGGGATTCCCTGGGATGTAGCCATGGGGGATTATCAGGTGTCGAAGGAGTTATTTCCGGAGGGACTTGATAAGACGGTGGCGGCTATTCAATCTTATGGGATGAAGGCTGGCATCTGGTTTGAGATTGACAATGTGGGAGAGAAAGCGGAGGCTTATCAAAATACGGAGCATTTGCTTAAAAGAAACGGTGCACCGCTGACTACCTCCATGAGAAGATTCTGGGATATGCGACAGGAGTGGGTGCAGAAATATCTGGAAGAGAGAGTCATCGGCACCCTGCGCAAATATGGATTCTCCTATATGAAAATGGATTATAATGACACTATCGGCGTTGGATGTGACGGGGCGGAGTCTTTGGGTGAGGGCCTGCGGGAAAATATGGAAGCATCCCTTGCTTTTATCCGCAAGGTAAAGAAAGAGGTGCCTGGTATTATCCTGGAGAATTGTTCCTCCGGTGGACATAAACTGGAGCCTCTGATGATGAGCGAGTGCAGTATGGCGTCCTTCTCGGATGCCCATGAATGTGAGGAGATTCCGATCATTGCGGCATCCCTGCACCGTGTGATCCTGCCGAGACAGAGCCAGATCTGGGCAGTGATCCGCGGGGAAGATTCCTTGAAACGAATCGCCTATTCTGTGGCCAATACTTTTCTGGGCAGGATGTGCCTGTCGGGGGATGTGACGAGGCTGACGGATGCCCAGTGGGATGTGATTGACAGGGGCATTGGTTTTTATAAGAAGGCGGCTCCCATCATCAAAGACGGTTACAGCAGATTGTACGGGCCGAAAGTGATAAGCTATCGTCATCCACAGGGCTGGCAGTGTCTTCTGCGGACAGAAGGTAGTGTGGAGCATGAGAGGAAAAAGGGATTGATGGCGGTGTTCCATAGCTTTAACGGGGCGCATGACGGGGCGCTGGAAGTGCCGCTGCCGGCAGACAGCGTGTATCAGATTGAAGAGATTTATTCTGATACGGAGGCGGATGTCCATGTGGCAGACGGAAAACTGGTGTGTCATATCCCGGAAGATATGCGGGCGGTTGCAGTTTTGGCGAGAGAATTCTGATGAATTACAGATCTTGATATTCATAATATGCGCAACGGGCAAAAATTTGCCTGTTGCGTTAATTTTTTGCTTGCCAAATGCACTGGGGTATGGTAAGATAATTTCCGTTAGGTTATCACCTACGCAGGTGCAGCATAGTATAGAGTAGAAGCGCCGGAAAGAAATGACAAGGCTCCATGGTCAAGCGGTTAAGACATCGCCCTTTCACGGCGGTAACACGGGTTCGATTCCCGTTGGAGTCATTTTACTTCTAACAACAGCATAATATGGCGCAGTAGCCAAGCGGTAAGGCAATGGTCTGCAACACCAGTACGCACCGGTTCAAATCCGGTCTGCGCCTCTTAAAACCCCAAATATTTTTGGGGTTTTTATTATTGTATGCTTGACGACGCACGTTTCCAACAAGTGTAGGTCCCGAATCAGCCCGGTAGTGGGAAGGGTATAGCCGGTGTATTGTGTTTATCTAAAGAGCTGAATGTCATGATGATCCGAACGACTGTTTTGTGATCCGATTATCCGAAATTTACCGTGATATAATTGCTGTAAAATATGTTATGATATAATTGGCAGAAGGTTATTATGGGGTAATATACCGGAAGATAAAAGTTACGGGTGGCTTATGAAGATGAAAAGAAAGAGAATAGCGCGTACGTTTTGTGTGATTGCGGGGGTTGTCATTGTTCTGTATTTTGTGCTGGTAAATTTTCTTGTCAGTGCGGCACTGGTACCTTCATTTATGCAGAAACTGGAGGCATTCGAGCGGATTACGGAGGAAAGTTATGCGGCGCAGGTGCAGACGTCGGATATTAAAATAAACCGTCAGCTGACTTTGAATGCAACAGAGGAATGGCTTCAGACAGTGGAATGCCAAGAAATTTCGGCGCAGACTGAAGATGGTTATAGACTTATTGCGGCAGAATTTCCGGCGGCGGAAGACAGTCATAAATGGGTACTTATTCTGCATGGTTATACGGGTTGGAAAGAAGAAATGTATCCTTTTGCATGTTGGTATTATGAGCAGGGATATCATGTGATCGTGCCGGACCTTCGGTGCCAGGGAGAGAGCGAAGGAGATTTTATTGGAATGGGATGGACGGATCATTATGACTGTATGCTCTGGATCGCTTATATTTTATCTCAGGATGCGGATGCCGGAATTGTGCTGCATGGGCAATCTATGGGGGCGGCCGCGGCATTAATGATGACGGGGGATGAAGAACTTTCAGCAAATATTGACGCGGTAGTTTCGGATTGTGCATATACGGATGCATATTCGATGTTCGGAGAAAAAATAAAAGATTGGTTTCATCTGCCGGCATTTCCACTGGTCGATACGGCTTGTTTCGTGCTTCGGATGCGCGGCGGATATGATCTGAAGGACGCTTCGGCCATCAATGCGGTAAAGAACAGCAGTACTCCTACACTTTTTATTCATGGAGACATGGACGATATGATATCGGTTCAAATGTCCAAAGAGCTTTACGATGCGGCAGGATGTGAAAAGGAGCTGTTAATCATAGAAGGAGCGGGCCATGCACAGGCGCATGAGAAAGATCCGGAAGCGTATTTTGGAACGATACAGGATTTTTTAGAGAAGAAGGGATAAAAAAGAGTAATAAATAGAAAATAACGGGAAAAAGAAACGGCCGCTTTTACGGAAATATTGAAAGCGGCCGTTTTTGCTTTTAGTTTTTGGAAGAAAATTTTTCATCGTCTACGAGGAAAGAATCACCGTCTTCAACGATACATATCATAGTTTTGCCTGTATTTAACTGGATTTCATTTCCGTTGTTATCATAATATCTGGTAGGGCTGTAGTCGGCGGTCTTTTTCCAGGTGACATGGATTCCTTTGCCATTTGTAAAGTACCAGCCGTCTCTCGTTGTGTCGTGACACTGGAACGCAAGATAGCCTTTCTGGTCGCGTACTTCAAAATAGGTATTTTGGACAAGTACATTTTTGAAGGACAATTGCTTGTCGTTTGCCATGTCGATATGCGGACCATCCGCTGTGCCGGACAAGTGTTGGAATCTGTCATACAGACCTGTTTCCGGGTTGTATACGAAGTAAGAGTTCGTTACCGGATAGGTGGGTGACATATCAATCTTATTTGCCGTGACAGCATCGCTGTATTGTTCTAATGTGTTCGGCTCGCTGTCCGGAGCGAACTGAAAGTGTTGTCCGTCCGAATAACCATCACGATATTCCAGACTGTAACCGAGTCTCTGGACATCCGCCAGAATACCTTCCGTGGTGACATAGGCATTATCGGTCGAATTGCCTGTATCATTGGCGCGCCAGAAATTACTGCTGGAAAGCCCGTCGATATTGTCCGTATCGGGTCGGTTGATGACATCATTAATGTAGAACGGACCGCCGAAATGGATGTAGAGCGCATCCCATTCAAAAGACCAGTATATGTAATAGTCACGGCTGCTTCTGACATTGCCGAGCCGGTCAAAGTCGCTCCAATCCTGAAAAATCGCCATCAGTCTTGTGATGCTTCCTTCCACATTGCATTCATATAGCACGTCGGCTTCCGAAATTCCATAGGGAGCGGCGGTTCTCGTATTAGGCATCATAACGGCGATAGGGCGCGTGTTGTCCACTTCTTCCGTTACCCATTCATTTGTAATGCGGCTGCGGACCATGCCTTCTTCCGGAGGTACATCTTCTTTCGGAGTTTCTGCTTCTTCCGGTGGTTCTTCTTTTGTATCCGTTTCATCCGGGACTTTCGGTTCTTCTACTTGTTCTGTAACAGACTGCTCAACTTCCGTGTTCGGTTCTTTTTGTTCATTACCGCAACCAAACAATAAAAGAGTAGAAGACAAAACAACAAGAAGAATTACCTGCAATTTTTTCATGCTGAATCCTCTCTTTCTTTTTGCAATGACTCCATCTGGAATCACTCAAGTAAGTATATCATAAGAAAATA
>CAYUKT010000037.1:0-2885 GCA_964445285.1 uncultured Bacteroides sp.
AAACCTGCCACGTGGGCAGCAACCTCACGCTTCATAGCTATCATGTCACAGCACAAACTAGTATATATGATGTTTTCAGGAATTGCAAGAGAAATTTTATATTTTTTGCTTATTTTTTGCCTATTTTTAGGAAATTAACTTTTTTTATTGATCCAGCCTATCTCAGAGCCTGCGGGAACGCCACTTCCATGAGTGCTTCCGCAAGCTGATTCATAATCTCCACACCCTCGTTATAATGGCGAAGGTAGTCGTTTACATCCGGCTCATCTCTGTCAAACGTGGGAGCGGACATATCCGCCGTATAGCACGACCAGTAGGGATGATCAAAATAAATGTCAACGTAGAAGTTCCGGAAAGGCCCTTCAATGGTAAAGGTCGGCTGAAAATTATTGGAATGGTCGCCATTTTCAGCATTCCGCCGTTCCATATCACGGTACATCTGCATCTGCATCCGAAACAGATCAATCTGCGGGGCCATACTCATAATACGACTGGGAGTGTCGCTGGTGTGGCGGACAAGACCGCTTTCGCCGCCTTCAAACAGGGGCGTGGTATCCTCGCGGATCAAAAAGGATTTGATCTGACTGCCTTCAAAAATCGTTTTGTCCAAATTTTTGTCCATGCACAGCAGATGATTGGTCATGTCAAACAGAAACTTATTGTCAAACCAGCCAAAATCCACCTTCCGTGTAGTTTGAAAACGCTGTCTCAATAGTTCGTTTTCTTTGCGGAAAGCCATATATTTCCGAAAGTCATCAACGGTCATGCGGTCCAGAACATCATCCGGCAGATCTACCGTACCATAGCACTCCTTGCAGATCAGCTTTCCGTCAATTTTTTTGGAAAAAAGTCCCGTTACTTTACCGCCGCAGATAGCACACGGATCTTTTTTTGTGAATAATCCCATGGTATATCCTCCTCTGTTATCAGAAAATGGTTACTGGACATAGACAAAATGTTTTACTTAGATTGTAAATTTTTTCCTTGCAAAAGTATAAATAATGCGCGAAACGACCTATAAACGCCCTGAATTGACCGAATTACTGTCAGGGTGGGAGGGGCTAATTGCAATCCGACTTTCCCGTTTTGTAAACGACTTTCAGATTTTGTAAGCAGCCTTCCAATCATCTGGCCAAAATCCATGCAATCCCTGACGCCATTCTTCGGACAGTATCCTGAAAATGATTCCCTGGATTCAGTTTGTAAATGATATCTATTCCCCTTTCCCTATAACACGCCACGATCTCCTCCGTATGCTCCTGCACAGTTTTCATATAAAGGTTACGTGTCCTGCATTCCTTGTCACCCAGAGAGATGTATATGGCTTCCGGCACAGTTTTCATCTGACTGCCAATGGCATATTCTTTGAATTCCGGAAACCAGAGAGACCCGGAAGCACTGGCAAACCTTGCAAAAGCCTCTGTTTGATACATGGAATAAAGGGCAAAGAGTCCTGCCAGGGAATATCCCGCAAGTCCCCGCCACAAAGATCTTCCCGGAACTATCTGTTCCACTTCTGGTATGACCTCCTCCGTCAAAATCTTCAAATACGCATCCGCGCCTCCTGTAAATGGTATATTATTCTTTGTAACCTGCTGGATAGCCCAGGGTGACATATCATGATTCCACAAAAGGCCGCTGATTGCCACCAGTGTAAACGGCGGGCATCCCGTCTCCTGCAGTGCCTGATATACCTGTCCTCCCTCTTCTGCAAAAGTATTCAGGTAAATAACCGGAGTGTCTGGAATCGGACTTATGTAAATCGATATGTTTTTGCCACTAATATTCAGAATATGCGGATTGCCTGTCTCCATCTGTATCCAACCTCCATGAGATGCATTATACTATATATTTTAATGAGAAACAAAGGTATTTTCCTCTCATTTCTGTACTGCTTTCCATATTCTTTTCCTATATGCCATCCCAGATATCCGGTTGTATAAACTTCTGAAATATGCTATCCTGTTGAAAACATAGACAGAATACAACCATTCTATTACAGAGAGGACTCACCGTGATGTGGATTGCAGATAGCTGGAAAGATTACGAAGTCATAGACTGCTCCAAAGGAGAAAAGCTGGAACGCTGGGGAGATTATCTCCTGGTCCGCCCCGATCCTCAGGTCATCTGGGACACGCCCAGAACCGATGAGGGCTGGCGCAAAAAGAACGGTCATTACCATAGAAGTTCCAAAGGCGGCGGGGAATGGGAATTCTTCCATCTGCCCCAGGAATGGAGCATCCGCTATCAGGATCTTACCTTCCGCCTGAAACCATTCAGTTTTAAACACACTGGCCTTTTTCCGGAACAGGCTGTCAACTGGGATTGGTTTTCTTCTATTATAAAGGAGTCCCGATCGAAAAATCCCGACAGGCAGATCAAAGTCCTAAATCTCTTCGCTTATACAGGCGGCGCTACGCTGGCCGCCGCCCAGGCAGGCGCCCATGTAACACACGTGGATGCTTCTAAGGGCATGGTCACCTGGGCCAAGGAAAACGCTGCCGCTTCCGGTCTGTCAGACGCCCCCATCCGCTGGCTGGTGGATGACTGCGTAAAATTCGTGGAGCGGGAACTCCGCCGGGGCAATACCTATGACGGCATCATCATGGATCCCCCTTCTTACGGGCGCGGCCCAAAAGGGGAAATCTGGAAGATAGAGGATAATATTTACCCGTTCATTGAACTAGCCGCGAAACTGCTGTCCAAAGACGCTTTATTTTTCCTGGTCAACTCCTACACCACCGGCTTACAGCCTGCAGTGCTCACTTATATGATACACACTGCCCTGACGCCTAAAATGGGGGGACACGTGGAATCCTCGGAAATCGGACTGCCTGTCACCAGGAGTGGGCTGATCCTGCCCTGCGGCGCTTCGGGACGATGGA
>CAYUKT010000037.1:2985-7744 GCA_964445285.1 uncultured Bacteroides sp.
AGGTTCTCCCGATAGGAAGGTATCGTTCTTTCGAGGAGGTTTCCTCTGAAGTAACCATAAGGCTCCCTGTCGGGAAAATAGCAGCCTATACGCAGTAGATAAACTGCCAGGAGCATTATCGCAATTCCTATGACAATTCCTTTTATCTCTTTCGCCTCTCTACCTAAAAGATAACGGTTCACGCCATAATAGAGCACGGCCAGCACAATCGGGAAGATAACGGGATTCATCTGCCAAGCCTGCTGCCAATGACCAGTCACAAACAGCACTGCCGCCCTGGTAATGCCGCAGCCCGGACAGGGCAGTCCGGTAACCAGACGAATGGGACAGGGCGTACCAAAAAGAACACTGAGCACAGCCACGTAAACCATGATCAATATGCACACCAAGCCATATCCCCGGATATCCTTTCGCAGCCGTCCTGCGATTCTTTTTCCATATTCCTTCAACATCACTGACTGTTTCTCCTATTACCACAGCATTCCAAAATGTTTCTTCATACAACTGTTTTCCTGTCTGCCTCGCCATTTCTCTTACATTACCCCGATATACTTTGCCGCCCCATACAAGAACAGCAGGTGTGCCGGATAGAAACCATAACAAACCCATTTCGGTAACTGCCGTCCCTTTTCCCCCTTATAAAAAGCAAGCAGAATAAAGGCCGCCAATCCATACATTTCCCGCAGGGAAATGCGAAGCAGTTCCAGCACGGTATAGCCATCCTCCAAATACCGCAGACAATTAGCGCTCCAGGTGCCAAACAGCATCACACATCCTGCCAGCATGATCTTTTCAGACAATCCGCTGTCATGCGCCTTATAGAATACAAAAATCAGCAGTACTCCCATATAACGATAGTCTGTGCTGCCCCAATAAGCGGCAACACACCCTGCCGCCAGCGCCGCCCATCTGGCAACAGCAAAAGCTGCACCCTGATACCGAGCAAGTCCTTCCCATGCACACATTACCAACACACCTATCAGCAAAGTAAAGAATATGTTTTGACTCTTCCAGTCAATAAGTTGCCCTGAAAACGCCAGGTCAAAAGGAATCTCCGAGACAATCGCAAACAAACCAAGGCGGAGTAAAAACCGTCCCCTGCTCCTGGTATGAAGAAAGCCTTCCACAATCTGGTGTGCAAAGAGGATAAATGCAGCTCTTCCAACCGCCCTCCCCGCCCTGTAGACAATCGTAAGTCCTGGATCCCAGTCACCGTCCACCGCCGTAAGCCATAAATAATTCAACACGATAATAGCAAAGAAATGGTCGATAAACATGGAAATATAGGCAATGTTCTTGAGAGCTGCCCCGCTGATATAAAATTGTGTCCTGCCGGAAGTTCTCATTCGACTATCTGCCGCCACCTTTCATCCTGTTTCATGAATCCAAAAATTTCCTCATCCCGGAAACACCGGAGCAGCGTCTCCCACATTGTCTGACCGAAATCCTTAGCCTTCTCTTCTTTCAGGTTATCCCTCTCTTCTCCCCGGAAAGTCATATGACGATACAGGGGTGACTTTGTAAAACCACAGATATCCGCCACCGTATCCAGCATCTCCCTGGCCAATCGGATACAGCTCTCCTTATCCTGTTCCTGCACTGCCAGTTCCAGTCTGTGTCCCACCTCGTAATATCTGCCCATCTCGAAACTGCCTGCAATCTGCTCAATCTTATCCGCGATATAATGCGCCCATTCAAAATCCTTCTCCTGCAGACTGAGCACATAAATCCCATTCAATATCATCATCACCCTGTTCTGCTCCTCAAAAAGCAGTTCCTCATAAGCCCGATACGCCTCTTCCATCTGACCGGTCCTGCCATAGAGCAAAGCCTGCCTGTACTTTTTCTCCGGATTCTGGTCCGAAAAATATTGTAAATATTCCCCCGCCTTTTCATACTCCTGACGACTCAGATAAAAACTGTACAGCGCCTGGGCCGCCATCATGCGCAGTCCTTCATCCTGACTCCCCAATCCCCGCTCAAACCATTCCTGGATCTGCGCATCATACTGTCTTTCATCCGGCACCTCACCCACAATACGATAAGCATTTAACACCGCAGCCGCCTGGATGATCAGTTCCTCACTGTTGGGAAAGGTGCGTATCTTATCCTGCACCCAGCCAAAAACTGCCTGATACGGCTCTTTGTCCATCCGCTCTCTCAATTCCCTCAAAATATCATTGACTTCTTCTTTCGTCAGCTTCTCATGATATGCAAGCAGCGTATCCAAAGAAACGCCAAGGGCTCTCGCAATCGGCGCAAGAAGCGCAATGTCCGGGCAGGCACTGCCCTTCTCCCATTTATTGACTGCCGAGGCCGTAACACCCAGAAGCCCGGCCAGCTGTTCCTGCGTCAGCTCTTTTTCTTTCCGATATTTACGGATAATCTCGCCTATTCTCATCTACACACCATCCTCTATGTCAGAGCAGTTCACTGCGATGACACGCACTAAAGTCTTATCTACCATCAAAATTTAGCAAAGGCCCTTGCTATCTTCATCATAGCAAAGGCCCTCTGCTTTCACAAGAGATTATGATTCAACTTTTGTTCATAAAATTAGAATATTGCTCAACATCCAATCCTGCAATAATCCGTCATTTCAGATATCGCCCTACACAGTCACATCCACATTGGCGCCTTCTACCATCTCCGCTGCTGCCGCGGCGGCTTCGGTGGTCTCCTGGGAAATGGGTATCTCCACGCCCTCTAATTCCAGCGATACGGATGGATTGCCATTGGCAGTCTCCTGCTTCTCCCGCGCCAGTTTATTGAACAGGGCCTTTAAATACTTCATGTCCGCTTCCACGATATCTTTCATCTCATCAGAGCGGTGTTTCTTGCGCAGCTGATCAACTTCCTCCGGACTCATCTCCACTTCCGTGGCACCCATATACTCCTTCATCACCTCGTCCATGCCGCTCGCCTGTTCCAGCTCCTGCATGAGTTCCTCATACTCGGCGATCAGCCTTTCCAGCTCTTCTTTGTTTAATCCGTTGGCCGTCTGTTCCAGCTCCTTTTCATCCTCATTGGAAGAGTCCTCTCCCTTTTCGATCAAAGCCTTCCCTGTCGCATCGGCTTTTTCCTCCTGTTCGAGGTGCTTTTTCTTCTTGCGGGCTACCCGCTCCATCTTTCTGGCATGTATGATCGCATGACGCACATCTGTCTCATCATACTTCCCGCTCATCTGTTTCCGCAAAAGATCCACTACTTGATCCCTGGCCCTGGTGATCACTCGCCGGATACCGTTTGTAGTCCTGGACATAGTAATCTGCCGCGATATCTTCTTATAATTATAATTGAGTTTTTTCTTCTTCGCGGCCTTCTTCTGCTTCACCTTGGCCGCACTGATCGTGGCCTTGGCCACCTCATTGCCCTGATAATCCCGCAGCTCCTGCTTTGTTTTATACGTATCCGCACTACTGCCGACCTGCATACCCATACTGTCATCCTCCCTGATCACGGCTGCCAAAACGCCTGTAGTATGTACGTCCGCAGCGGGTATCACTCCTTATGTCCTGCGCGCGGCAACTCCTTTTGCCGTCCGCCTAAACTGTTTCTTCTTAATTATATTTCGGCCGTTTGCGGTATAATGTTTAGCGATTCCCGTATCACTTTCCATTCTTCCACCAGCTTTTCCAGGGAAAAAGCCGCATTGGCCGGGCTCGTGGAAGGAAGTTTCGTGATCGCGCGGTCATTTACCGGATAAATATATTTCTGGTATAGCTCGTAAGATTTGCCGCCATTGGCATAAATATGCCGGATTGGCGCCTTTTCCAGAATCATGGAAATGTCGTTGGGAACCACATCTCGGATGCTCGCATCGGCAGAGCCCGTAATATTACAACTTCCGATCACATCCCATACCGCCACATGATTGGCATATAAAAGCTCTTTTTTCTCCTCTATGCTCTCTGGCACCGGCCACTCCCACACCGCCGCCATCACCTTCCAGAAACGGTTCTGTTTATGTCCATAAAAAAACTGCTGTTCCCTGGACTTCACCGAAGGAAAACTGCCCAAAACCAGAATTTCTGATTCTTCATTATAAAGAGGCGGTATCGGATGCACGATCATTTGCCGGACTCCTTTCCATGCTCCCATCATTCATTCTAATTCCCAAATATACTTATTCTTTCTGAAAACCAGACATACTGCGATTCCCAAAAAGGCTATCACAAAAAAGAAAAACGCCGCGCCGGAACCTTTTCCGCTGCCAAACAACTCCACCAGGACACTCCCTTCCGCCTGCAACGACATGATCGGTTCAAACACCCTGTCTACCAGAAGTCCGCCCATAAAATACCCCAGCGGTATCGTAAAAAACTGCAGGGAATTGCGCACCGCATAAACTCGCCCCTGCATATGATCGGGCACACGCAGACGCATGATGGCGTCCGGATTGGTATTCATAAGCGGTATGGCAATCCATCCCAAAAAGCCGCCCAGACACCAGACCACAGGGGTCCGTCCCAATGCCAGCAGAAAGTTCTCCGTACTCATGGAAAATAACAGACTGTTACAGATCACCCTCACCCGGCTCTTCGGCGTCTTCATAAAAGAGGCCAGTATACTGCCTGCAAGCGTTGCCATCCCGATCACCGCATTGACCATTCCCAACGCCTTCTCGCTTCCGCCTTCCCGCGACAGAATCATCGCCGGAAAAGCCGCCTCGTAAAGAGACGCTACCAGATTGATTGCCGCCAGAAACAGGATCAGGCCAAAAATGCCCCGTTCCCTGTTCAGATAATCCAGCCCTTCC
>CAYUKT010000037.1:7844-12276 GCA_964445285.1 uncultured Bacteroides sp.
CAACAGACGTGTTACTGCCACCTCCGATGCCGGCTGCTGTACCGAATTCATCAAGCCATTGATGCCGTTAATTAAATACAGATGCCAAATCTGTAGCGTATCTGAGTGCATCAGGACCAACATGACTATAGTAGTCAATGCCGCCACCGTATCGCAGATCAGCATCACTGCCTTCTTATTCCACCTGTCACTTAAAGCCCCTGCAAATATGCTGAAAAGCACATAGGGCGCATAAGAACTCACCATCAAAAGCGCTGTCATCAACGCGGAACCTTTCTGCGTATAAGACCAGATTACCAGCGCATAACTTGTCATCGCACTCCCAAGCCCCGAAAATGACTGGGTCCCCCAGAGAAGCAGATAACTCTTCATTTCCTGTAATGTTTCAATATACTTTTTCATAGACTTTGCTCCTTTTCAGATATTTACTGTCCATTTTGCAAAGTCCAAAGAGCAGTCATCTACTCCATGCAATCCTGCCCTACAAGACTTTGCATGGAGCTTCTACAATGCAGAGTATCATATTGTGCTCTCCCTTCCTTATTTGCTCTACTCGCACTTGCCTTCCTGCTGACATGATATGTAGTAAGGGCAAATGTCCTCGTAAATGCCGCCTTTGAGGCGGAAGCCCTTGGGGATTGTACCCAGCTGTTTGAAGCCGAGCCGTTCATATAAATGCCTCGCATGAACATTCGAAGCCACCACCGCATTAAACTGTAGAATCCGAAAACCAATTCTTCCTGCCTGTTCCATACAGTCTTTGACCAGCTTTTCCCCAATATGTAATCCCCGTTTATCAGCTGCCACCGCATAGCTTGCATTACAGATATGGCCGCACCGCCCTATATTATTCGGGTGCAGTATATACAAACCGACAACTATGTCATTTTCTAAATCAACAGCCACTCCGCAATAACTTTGTTCCTCAAAAAATGCCTTGCCGGACACCTCGTCCAAAAAATCTTCCTGTGGAAAAGCGCCCCCTTCCTCCACTACTTCATTCCAGATTGCCGTCATACTTTTTACGTCTTCCGGCCCATACTCCCTGACAATTATCCTATTCTCCATGGATGATGTCCTCCATTGTATTTCATAAGCACACAAGCGCAGCTGCCTGGCTGGATGCCCGCTGGAATATATTCTTCGATTTTCATATTATATTCCCTGTTTCACGCTTTTGCCGTCAGATATTTTTCCATAATACCATAGACCAATACCACATCATTCTCACAATCCCAGGTCTCATGCCGTACTGTTACATACCCTCTTCTCTCATAAAACCGACTGGCCGGAAGAGATGCATCCAGACAGACCTTGTCATGTTTTTTAGACACCTTTCCTTCCAAATATTGCATGATCTGACTGCCATACCCCTGCCCTTGATACATCGGAAGAACAAAAACCCGTGTGATATGATCCGCCATGCAGGTTCCGGTTCCAATCAGCACTTCATCCTCATAGAAGAGATCCACTGCCCGATCATCTATGTCCCGCCGTATATTCTCCGAATTATGCAGATTACTGAAAAAGTCTACCACCTCCGCCGGGTAGTATTTCGGATAGATCGTCCTGATCGTCTCCTGCACAAGCATATAAATCTGGTCACAATCTTTTAAAGCCGCTTCTATCTGTCTCATACAATTTTTAACCTATTCTCCTTGGCACTTTCCACACCCAGATACTCACTAAACCTGTCCATTTTGCTGCGATGGCACAAGTCAAGGTTCCCCTACACTCATCTCCTCTGCTTCTTCCTCGCGCACTTCTCCTGATACATGATCTCGTCCGCTTCCCTTACATAATCATCCAGTTCCTTGCTGCATCGCATATCCGTATTAACACTTCCCGCGCTGATACTCAATTCACAGGGAAAATCCACCATTTTCGTCCTCGCCCGGATATCCGAACGGATACCGTCCACCAGCTTCTCAATCTCCTCTGACGTCATCTTCGAAAAAATCACCAGGAATTCGTCCCCGCCCATGCGGATGGCCGCGGCGTCCTCAGGGCAATACCGTAAGATCGCCCTCGCCATAATCTTAATCGCCAGATCGCCATACTCATGTCCAAAGGTATCATTCATATATTTTAACCGGTCCATATCAATGAAAAGAATACTGAGATCCCGATTCTCTTCCTTTTTTTTCTGAAAAATACGGCATGCCAGATTTTGATACCCCAGACGATTATACAGACCTGTCATAGCATCCCGCATAGAAATCTCCGCCAGCTCCCGATTGATATATTCCAGTCTCTTATTTCTGTAAAAATTCTCCATCCCTGTCATGATCGTACTCATCAGCTTATTCAGGTATCTCTTTTCCATCAGATAAACAGAATTAATGATCACAATGAATCCCACCGTATATTGACTGAAATGGAAGGGCAGGAACAGATATTCCCTGCCGCTTTGACCCACATCAAGGGACGAAAACAGCGTTTTCCTGCTCATTGTCTCCATCTTCACCTTTCCGGACTTTGGATCAATATAAACCTTCTTCATCCGATCCGGATAACCAATCTCATGAAACCTGCCATTTCCGGACAAATCTACGATCTCTTCCAGGCCGCCCCCTTTCCCGCTCTGAAAGTCTTCAATATTTTCATCCAATGCCAGATACATATCTTCACATTGCAATGAAGGAATTCCCTTTAGAATTTTTCCATAAATCTCTTCCGGTGTCTTACAGTACAGCAGTTCGTATTCCAGCATCTTAATTTCTTCATCCTGCCCCACCAATTCTGCTTCCGTCAGGATATTCCTGCGCACATGGGCTGCCAGATCAATTGCAGCATCCCCGTGACAACCGCAGCTGTCCCAGAAAACACACCCCGTCTCCGTATAATAGCACTCCTCCACCGGTTCGCCATTCCAGATATGTAAAAAAAGTTCCATACTCTTGTCAACTAACAGCTCCTGCCGTTGGTCAACCGTTGTAATCCTTGGTGAAAAATATGCCGCCTTATCAAAATTATCAAAACCCGTTACAATAAAATCATCTGGTATTGAAAATCCCTTTTCCTCCGCCGCTTTACAGACTCCTACCGCAATCTCGTCATTGGCACAGACAATAGCCTCCGGAACCTTCCCATGCATTTCATATAATTTATGAAAACCATGATCACCGCATTTGATATCAAAACTTTCACAATAAATCCTGTCTTCCCCACAGGGCACGTTGCGCTCCTTCAGATAGTCAACAACCGCCTGCAGACGCTGTCCATTCTCATAATTATCCCTGGATCCCATAATAAACCAGAAGTCCCTGCACCCATGTTCCTGATAGACATGCTCCATCATGGGCAGCATCGCCTTATAATTGTCAATCCCGACATAATAGAAGCCCTCTATCCTATTCGCCAGGGAAAGTACAGGCTTGCCCGACTGTCTGGCCGCACTGATAAGATACTCCCACGATGCTGCACCACAGCCGTACTGTTCCCGCTGATGAATACTGTTCACATCCAGTATGATGCCGTCAAACTCCGAAAAGTCCGGCAGCTGATAAATATTATATTCCCCTATATTATAGTTACGGTCCAGGGTCCATGCACCGGCGCTCCGGAAAATGTAAAAATTGATCTCTTCTTTCATTTCCCTGATTTTCTTTAAGAAACAGGCCACACGCGTACAGGCAAACGCCCGATTGTTAGCCTCCATGATCATTGCAAGTTTTTTCATTCCTATCTCCCACCCACTCGTTAAACAAAGCACACCCCTTACTTACTTAAAATTCATCATACTTCTTGGCGTTGCCCTTTGCCTTTTCCACCGGATACTTAGCCTCGTTCTGATCCATTTTGAGATTCACGATCTCGTCAATATCAACATCCAGCTTATCCGCCATGTCCTGACAATACACCAGAACATCCGCCAGCTCTTCCTTGACATGCTCGATATCATAGTCATCATCACTCCACTGGAAACATTCCAATAACTCCCCTGCCTCAATCATGATCGATTTGGCAAGATTGGCTGGGGAATGAAATTGATCCCAGTCCCGATCCTTTGTAAATTTTCTGATACGTTCTATGGTTTCTTTTTTCATTAGTCTTCTCCACCGAAATTATTTCTGAATCACAAGAATATTTTATGTCATTGATCAAACTCAATCACAGCATCCACATCTTTCACATACAGGTCATTCTTTTGACATCTTTGCAGTCTCATTTTTAAATAATCAGACAGTGCCTTATCAGTGCAATATACACAACAACCTTTCATGCCTCTGGACATCAGTACCCTGTAGGTATTCTTGATAATCTGTATTGCTTCCTCCCGGCCTTTTTCAGGATTTTCCCTCATCATCTTCTTAAGGCCGTTCAACGAATGATCCGTTTTTGCCCTTTTATCCGCATCACGGATAATCTTATTTCCCCCTATATCTTTGGTGTTCCGTTCACGCTCGTTGGATTTCCTTCTGTCTGGCTC
>CAYUKT010000038.1:0-12256 GCA_964445285.1 uncultured Bacteroides sp.
AAGGTGGAATGACTATGGGTAAGACAGCATTTATGTTCCCGGGACAGGGAGCGCAGTATGTGGGAATGGGGAAAGATTTTTATGAGCAGATTCCGGTCTGCAAGGAGATGTATGAACTGGCGGGCAAGGCCAGCGGACTTGACGTGGTGGCGCTCTGTTTTGAGGAGAATGAGCAGATCAATATTACGGAATACACACAAATCGCCATGTTAGCTACAGAGGTGGCGATGCTAAAGGCAGTGGAGGAAAAAGGCATCAAACCTGATGTGACGGGCGGTTTGAGCCTGGGCGAATACGGTGCTCTGACGGCAAGCGGCGTCATGAGTCCTGAAGATGTGTTTAAAATAGTACGTAAGCGTGGTATCTACATGCAGGAGGCGGTGCCCCAGGGCGGCGCAATGGTGGCGGTGCTTGGTCTGGATACGGCGGTGATCGAACAGATCTGTGAGGAGATCCCCGGCATGGTGACCATTGCCAATTATAACTGTCCGGGACAGATCGTCATTACCGGTGAAGAGGGCGCAGCGCAGGCGGCTGTGGAGAAACTGACAGCAGCAGGCGCAAAGAGATGTGTACCATTAAAAGTCAGCGGACCTTTCCATTCTCCCCTGTTAGCGGGCGCCGGCGAGAAACTGGCGAAGGAACTGGAAGCGGTGGAAATCCATGATATTGAGATCCCTTATATCGCCAATGTGACGGCGGATTATGTGAAAGATAAGGCGGATGTAAAACCCCTTTTAGAGAAACAGGTTTCCTCTTCCGTGAAATGGCAGCAGACCGTGGAGCGCATGATCGCGGATGGTGTGGACACCTTTATCGAGATAGGACCTGGTAAGACACTGTCCGGGTTTATGAGAAAGATTAACCGGGATGTGAAGGTGATCAATATAGAAAAAGTTGAGGATTTAGAGAAACTTATCTAAATCTCATCGCAGGACCGGGTTGTGAAGAAAATACTTTTATTATAAAGAGAGGAAGGGCCGAAATATGTTGACTGGTAAGGTAGCATTAGTGACCGGTGCAGGACGCGGGATTGGCAGGCAGATTGCACTGACACTTGCGGAGTATGGTGCGGATGTGATCGTAAATTATAATGGTTCCAAAGAAAGGGCAGAGGAAGTGGCAGCGCAAATTGAAGCCATGGGAAGAAAGGCTGCTGCGGTGCAGTGCAGTGTGGCGGATTATGAGGCCTGCGGGCAGATGATTACGGACATGCTGGCAGCTTTCGGGCATATTGATATTCTGGTGAACAACGCGGGTATTACGCGGGATAACCTGGTGATCAAGATGACAGAAGAGGATTTCGATGCAGTCATTGATACCAATTTAAAGGGTACCTTTAACACCATTAAGCATATGTATCGTCCTTTTTTAAAACAAAAGGCGGGCAGGATCATCAATCTGTCCTCTGTTACCGGCGTGCTGGGCAATGCCGGGCAGGCGAATTATGCGGCGTCTAAAGCCGGTGTGATCGGCCTGACCAAATCCATGGCAAGAGAACTGGCCAGCCGGAATATCACAGTCAACGCAGTGGCACCCGGGTTTATCGATACCGATATGACACAGGCCATGACGGATGCGGCCAAGGAGGCTACTCTCGCGCAGATTCCCTTAAAGCGTGTGGGAACACCGGAAGATATCGCGGAGGCAGTAGCGTTTCTGGCAAGCGATAAAGCAGCTTACATCACAGGCCAGGTAATCTCCGTGGACGGCGGCATGGCGATGTAACAGCCGCAGAGGAAAACCAAGCGGCTGTGAGGCTATGAAAAGACCAAGTGGCTGTGAAGCTGTGTAAGTATAAATAACAAAATAGAAAAGGAGTTAAGAGGGCGAAATGAGCAGACGAGTAGTGGTAACAGGAATGGGTGCGATCACCCCTATCGGACTGAGTGTGGATGAGTTCTGGGCAGGTGTTAAAGAGGGCAGGATAGGGTTTGCGCCCATCACCAAATTTGATACAGCAGATTTTAAATGTAAACTAGCTGCGGAAGTCAAAGGCTTTGATGGTAAGAATTATATGGATTTTAAGGCAGCCAAGAGAATGGAGCCCTTTTCCCAGTATGCGGTAGCGGCTGCCAAAGAGGCGTTGGAAGATGCGGGCATTGATATGGAGAAAGAAGATCCTTACCGTGTGGGTGTGGCAGTCGGTTCCGGTACAGGTTCCCTGCAGGCGATGGAGCGGTCCCACAGCAGACTTGTGGAAAAAGGCCCCGGCAGGATCGAACCGCTTTTTGTGCCGCTTACTATTTCCAATATGGCGGCGGGCAATGTATCCATACAATTTGGATTAAAAGGCAAGAGCATCAATGTGGTGACAGCCTGCGCGACAGGCACCAATTCTATCGGTGAGGCGTTCCGCACGATTCAGTATGGGGATGCGGAAGTGATGGTGGCAGGCGGCACGGAGGGCAGTGTGTGTCCGATCGGCATTGGCGGTTTCTCAGCGCTGACTGCATTGTCTACCTCCGAAGATCCTGAGAGATGTTCCATTCCCTTTGATAAGGAGAGAGGCGGTTTCGTTATGGGAGAAGGAGCCGCAGTCGTAGTGCTTGAGGAGTTGGAGCATGCCAAGGCAAGGGGTGCGAAGATTTATGCAGAGGTGGCAGGTTATGGATGTTCTTCCGATGCTTATCATATCACTTCCCCTGCGGAAGACGGTGCAGGGGCGGCAAAGGCTATGGAGTATGCGGTGAAGGACGCTGGTCTGGAATTGCATGACATCACTTACATCAATGCGCACGGAACCGGTACTCATCACAATGACCTTTTTGAGACACGGGCCATCAAACTGCTCTTTGGCGATCATGCGAAAGATATCAGGATCAATTCCACTAAGTCCATGGTAGGACATCTGCTGGGTGCGGCTGGTGCGATTGAGTTTGTTACCTGTGTAAAAGAAATTCAGGAGGGTTATATCCATAAGACGGTTGGTTATCGGGTGCCGGATGAGGAGTGCGACCTCAATTACTGCAAGGAGCCATACACAGAAGAAGTGAGGTATGCCCTGTCCAATTCCCTCGGATTCGGCGGCCACAACGCCAGTCTTCTGGTAAAAAGATATGATGAGCGCTGATGGCGCGGGCTTTCGAGTCTGAAACCAGCTAAGAAAACAAGCGGCGCGAAACAACATTTGAGAATGAGAGGAGTGAGCATATGTCACTGATGACAGCGAAAGAAATCATGGAGATCATCCCCCACAGACAGCCCTTTATGCTGATTGATACGATTGAGGAGCTGGAAGAAGGCAAGCGTGTGGTAGCGAAGAAATGTGTGTCCTACAATGAACCCTTTTTTGCAGGGCATTTCCCCAATGAGCCGGTGATGCCGGGTGTGCTGATCGTGGAAGCATTGGCACAGACAGGCGCGGTGGCAATCTTAAGCCAGCCTGAATTTAAAGGAAAGACGGCTTATTTTGCGGCCATTAATAGTGCGAAATTTAAAGGAAAAGTAGTTCCTGGCGATGTGCTTACATTGGAGACAGAGATTATTAAGATTAAGGGACCCATTGGCGTAGGTGCGGCGAAAGCTTATGTGGACGGAAAGCTGGTCACACAGGCAGAACTCACTTTTGCAATCGGAGAAGCATAAGACAGAGAATAAAATATCGATGAAGTATCGGAAAGGCCAGGGCGCAAAAATATGGTAACTATCAAACCATTAAAAATAGGCGATTTAACAGCACATATACCGGTGATTCAGGGTGGCATGGGAGTTGGTGTAAGTCTTTCCTCCCTGGCCGGTGCGGTGGCGGCAGAAGGCGGTATCGGTGTAATCTCAACGGCACAGATCGGTTATCGGGAACCAGACTTTGACACAGATCCCATCGGTGCGAATCTGCGGGCCATAGGGACGGAGATCGCCAAGGCCAGACAGATTGCCAAAGGTGGTGTTCTGGGTGTTAATATCATGGTGGCGACCAGAAAATACGAAGAGTATGTGAAAGCAGCCGTGGCCGCGGGAATTGACCTGATCATTTCCGGGGCGGGACTGCCTATGGATCTGCCGAAGATTGTGGGAGCAGCGAAGACCAGACTCGCACCTATTGTATCCAGTGTCAAGTCAGCACAGGTTATCATGCGGTACTGGTGGAAAAAATACAGCAGACTGCCGGATGCTGTGGTGATCGAGGGGCCGTTGGCCGGCGGACATCTGGGATTTCATAAAGAACAGCTGGAAGATATCGAAGCACTTCATTATGATGAGGAAGTGAAAGCGATCATTGCGCAGGTAAACGAGACGGCGGCAGAGCATGAGACAGAGATTCCGGTAATCATGGCAGGCGGTGTTTATACCCGCGAAGACATGGAGCATTACGTAGAGATGGGAGCCGCCGGTGTACAGATGGCCACCAGGTTTGTGACCACCTATGAGTGCGATGCGGACGAGGCATATAAGCAGAGTTACATTGATGCAAAAAAAGAGGACATTGTGATCGTGCAGAGTCCGGTAGGTATGCCGGGACGGGCGATCCTGAATCCTTTTATGAAGAAGGCCAAGGAGGGGCAGATTCCACATGGAAAATGTCATTTGTGTATCAGCACCTGCAAGCCGGACCAGACACCTTATTGTATCACGGATGCATTGGTAAATGCCGTGAGGGGTAAAGTGGATAGAGCGCTCCTGTTCTGCGGTGCGAATGCGTATCGGGCTACACAACTGGAACATGTGAAGGATATTATGGATGAATTCCGCCCGGTGCAGGCAGAAATCTGCTGATCGTGTGAAAGAGGAGAAGCTGCTGGGTACAGGCAGGGGAATCTGCCGGATAATGGAGAACCGTTTCACACAGGAGAAATGATATATAAAATGAATGTGCGGGAATAAGAATGAATATGAGTAGGGAGAGCTACATGAAAACAAGAATTATAGGAACAGGGAGTTGTCTGCCGGAAAATGTGGTGACAAATGATGATCTGTCTAAGATTATGGATACGTCCGATGAGTGGATCAGCAGCAGAACGGGAATCAGGGAACGGCATCTGGCGAAAGAAGAGACCACTGCCAGTATGTCCACAGAGGCGGCCAGGCGC
Source organism: uncultured Bacteroides sp. (assembly GCA_964445285.1). GTDB lineage: Bacteria > Bacillota > Clostridia > Lachnospirales > Lachnospiraceae > UBA3282. Next base: position 5,031 of record CAYUKT010000038.1, read on the forward strand.
GCGCTGGAAAATGCAGGCGTGATGGCTGAGGAGATCGATCTGATCATCTTGGGAACAGTAACAGCGGATCATGTGACGCCTTCCTGTGCCTGCGAAGTACAGGCGGCACTGGGAGCGGACCGGGCGGTGGCCTTTGACATCAATGCGGCATGTTCAGGGTTTATGTTTGCCTTAAACATTGCCAATGCTTATCTGCAGGCAGGCCTTTATAAAACAGCGCTTGTGCTGGGGGCGGAGACCTTATCCAAGATTATGGACTGGAACGACCGCAGTACCTGCGTGCTTTTTGGGGATGGTGCGGGCGCCGTGGTCGTTCGTGCGGATGAGAACACCGGATTGCTTGCCTTTGACCAAGGCTCGGATGGCAGCAGGGGAGCGGTTCTTGCGTGTGAGAACAGAACCAACAATAATCCACTGGTAGATACGTCAAAAGATCTTGCTTATATACATATGGACGGACAGGAAGTTTACAAGTTTGCGGTGACGGCAGTACCTTCTTCTTTACAGAAGACCATTGCAGCAGCTGGCCTTACGGTGGAGGATATCGATTACTTTGCACTGCATCAGGCCAACATCCGTATCTTACAGTCGGTGGCTAAGAGACTGCATGTATCGGAGGATAAATTTCCCATCAGTTTAGACCACTGTGGAAATATTTCTGCGGCCAGCGTGCCGATCCTGCTGGATGAGATGAACCACAAAGGCATGTTAAGACCCGGCATGAAAATTGCCATGAGCGGCTTTGGAGGCGGTCTGACCTGGGCTTCAGCAGTCGTTGAGTGGTAAAAAGGGATTGACTTTTCGGGAGTCATCCGTGTATAATGGGTCTCAGCGTAAAGTATATTATGAGGATGGATTTATGTTCTGGAAAACGACAAATCTGCAACTGAAAAAAGGCAGCATTTATCTTACTTACAGGGATAGTGCGCCTATTTTTAGGAAGATTTGCGGAAGAAACCGCAGGACATGATCTGTGATACGGATTGTTGAAATTTAAATCTTATAGAAAAGGCACATTATCTCCTTAACCATTTATTTCAGGCGTTTAGCAGTCGTTGATGATCTGAAAGGTAAGGAGATTTTTTATGCTTAAAATTAAAAAACAAATATGGACACTATACACATCATCCGTGCTGGGAAGGTTATCTTTGACCGGTGCATGGGTGGCGATCCTTGCGGCGAGAGGCTATAGTCTGGCCGAAATCGGCTTTGCAGAAACGGTTTTTCATATAACAAGTATCCTGTTTGAAATTCCATCCGGCGTACTTGCCGATCTGTTTGGGAGAAAAGCCATGCTTCTTGTAAGCAGTATCATGAGATTGATCGGCAATATCGTGATGATATTTTCCTGTAATTTATGGATGGTATGCACAGCGCTTTCATTCTATGCCATGAGTTATAATTTCGCTTCAGGTTCAGATGATGCACTGGCATATGATTCGTTGAAGGTGGTCGGAAAAGAAGCCTACTATGAAAAATATGCCTCAAATCAATTGATCATTTATCGTCTTTGCAGCGGGATATCAACTTTAAGTGCGGGTTTTGCACTTTTGATCGGACATCGGGCGGCCTATGGGACAGATATTCTGATGTCCGCCGCACAGATTTGGGTGCTTATGACGCTATGCGAGGTGCGGGTGTGCAATGAAGATAACATTCAGGAAAGAAATGTGACGGGTACTTTCAGGAAAGAATTTGTAAATTGTTTTAAAGAGAGCGTGTCCTTTATGCGCAGGGAACAAAAGACCATTATCCTCATGTTCTGCAATTCACTGGTCGGGGCCGTGGATATCCTGTTGCTGTTCTTTCTGCAGGCGAAGCTGCCGGCAGCAGGCATGCCGGGGTGGGCTCTTGGCTTTGCCCTGTTCTTGATGGAAATGGGAGGTATTTTGGGAGCAAAACTGATACTTAAGTGTAAGAAGCTGCGTTATCGGAAGCTGTTTTTTATTACGGCCTTTCTTGTCTTACTGGGCGTGATGGTGGAACATTCCGGTATCAGCCTGCTTATGGCAGCCGGCGGGTTTATAGCCGCTTTCAGTGATGATGCACTTCAGGTAAGGACGAATACGATCCTGCAGGAGATGTTTCCGTCAGAGCAGAGGGCCACTCTTATTTCCATGGAATCGTTTACGTTTTCCCTGATCATGATCGTGCTATCACCGCTTGCCGGAGTGTTGTTTTCATTTTGGTAAAATAATTTCTCATACAAAAATCCATAAACGGAGATATCAAAGCTGTTTCAATACGGCTCCGATATCTCCGTTTATACTGACAGACTGCCTCTCAATTACCTCAGGGTATTCTCCGTAATTGACACAGGCGTACACCGCCCTTGGATTGTCCGCCGTTATCCGCCAGAATGGATACTTGATGATTTCTGGGGTGTATTTGATTGCGTACCATTTTTTGCTGTCCTGCATATCAAAACTCCAGGCTGTTTTATGTGCATTTTCACATTTTTATGTACTTTTGGTGTGAAACAGGAAACCAAATTTATGTTATTTTGGGCTTTTGTTCTGCCACATGATCCATCTACTATCTGCTGTCTTATAATTGCTTTAACATTTCCCCAATGTCTGCATTGATACAGATGGATTGCTTTGCAATTTCCTTGGGGACACAGGCCTTCCCATTATTTACGCAGACATACACCGCCCGCGGATTGTCTGCTGTCATCTGCCAGAACGGATACTTGATGATTCCTGGGGTGTTGCCGCCAACCCCAAGTTCCAGATAAAGGACATGGAGATTTTTATGTCTGCGGAGAAAATCAGCATAGGCTGACGAAGCTATATGCCAGCCCTGATCTTCCACGAAGGAATTGTCTGCGCGCAGGTTCGTTGTCATATCACTGCCATCATCCGGACATTTCGGAATCAGATCCGTTGGTATCTTCATTGTGAGCTCTTTGTTTTTGGGAACTTGGAACACACCGTCAGAATCCTTTACAAATCCTTGTGTTTCCATGGCTTTCATTACCCATGCTTCATTATCATAGGTCTTACGGATAGACGGATTGACACTCTGGAACAGACCGTAATCTCCCTGGGTATAAAACAGTCTTCTTTTATCAAACCCCGCTTTTTGGAACTGGTGATCCACATTGGTGGTGATGACAAAATACTCTTTTTCTTTTACCAGTTCCAGCAGTTTTGTATATACGGGTTTGGGGGCATCGATATATCGGTTGTAATAAATATGCCTTGCCCACCATGCCCAGTATGTTTCCCTGTCGGAAAAGGGATAGAAGCCGCCCGAATACATGTCCCTGATGCCATATTCTGCGGCAAAATCAAAGAAATATTGCATGAATCGTTCACCGCTGTAGGTAAATCCGGCAGATGTGGATAATCCGGCACCGGCGCCGATGATAATAGCGTCTGCCGTTTCGATTTCCTTTTGCAGTCTGACAGTCTCTTCATATCCATTTGACAGTTGAAATTCCATTTTCTGCACTCCTTTAAGATATCGATGTTACAGTTGTTCGATTGCCTGAACCGGACAGTTTTCAAAACAGTTTCCGCAGTGCAGGCAGTTGTTCTGACGTATGGTGTAGGGTTTGGGAGTTCCTTTGTCTATAGCTTCCTGCGGGCAGACTCTGACGCATTTCCCGCAGCCAATGCAGGCATCTGTAATCCTATATCCTTTTGGTTTCAGGACTGCATTGCCCACAACGAAATATTCTCTTGTGATTGGTCTGGTAGACAGACAGAAATACTCTATCGTATAATCTTTGATCACAAACATCGTGTCAATATTTTTAGTCTCTCCCGGATAAACATTCTCAAGGTACGGCTGCTCCCGGTAGAGGATGTCCCGCCATTTAATCTGTTCACTTTCAGGTACTTTCACGGCCCTTCCGGACACACGGATTGTTTCTTTATATCTGGTGTAAGCGGAGATCTGCACTCTGCCATCCGCATAGAGCTGCCTAGCAAACGGCTTGCCCCGTGCTGTCAGAAAGTAGATGTCCGTTCCCTCATAGTGGATCGCGCTGATATTGCGGATTTGAGGGGCACCGTCCTCATCAACAGTGGCAAAATTCAACACACCGACATATCCCAATTTCTCTATACAAGTTTTAACATCCATCCTATGATTCTCCTTATTCTGTGATCAGGGGTTTGATAAGCCCGCATTCTTCTGTCGCCCAACACTGGGGATCATCCGCATAGAAATCCCCACAGGTTCCTTTCGCTACGGCAGGACAGCCCCTGCACCATGCCAAAAGTTTACATCTGGCGCATTTGCTGAATTTTTCGTAGGCACGATATTGTTCCATGCTGGTAATCCACACGTCTGCGATACGGTCCTCAAAGACATTTCCGACTTTGCTTTCTGCAACCCGGCGGCAGGCATAGATCTCACCGGAAGGAAGGATCGTCAGATGACAGTTGCCGCAGTTACAGCCGCCATATATCATTCCGGATTCTGCATCCTCCGGGATTTTGAATTTCCCGGTTTCGTATTCATAGAGTGTCCACAGGTGATCTTTTTTGTTAAAATATGTCTGGCAGCCGTCCGCCTCGTATTCCCTAAATTTTTTATCACACACAGCAAGCAGTTCCCTGTATTCTTCTGCCGTCATACTAGCATCCAGATCCCCGCCGCTCGGTACATATCTGGAAAAGGCAAACACATCTGCACCTGCCGCAACGACTGCATCGATGATGCCCGGAACTTCCATACGATTCGTCTTGGAAACGGTGGTCATGATGACACTGCGGATTCCGGCCTTATTGATGCATGCGATTTTTTTAAGCGTGCAGTCATAAGAGCCGGGCATTCTAAACCAGTCATGGGTCTGACGGAGTCCATCCAAAGAAAGCTGATATTTCTCACAGCCATACCATTTCAGATCCCGGCATACCTGGTTATTCAGGTGAAATGGATTTCCGAGAATCGTAAATCTGACATCATGTTTATGCAGAAGTTTCAAAAGTTTCCAGAAATCCGGATGCAGGATTGGATCGCCGCCGGTAATATAAAAATAAGGGGTTCTCCCATACACCTTACAAAAATCCAGACAATTATAAAAGGTATCCTCCATCTGCTTCCATGTCATGGATTGCAGACAGGTATGGTTTCCGGCTGAGTAGATGTAGCAATGTTTACATCGTTGGTCGCATTCATCTGTGATATGCCATTGAAATGCAAAATAAGGTTTCATGTCAGTCCCTTCCTTTAGTTATCTGAGTCCGCTCGTTTTTCTTTAAGGGGAGTCCCCCGAAAAGACAGACAGCCGGGGGACTCGTATTCACCTTTTATTTGTCGCCAGCGCCGCAGGCAGAGCCGCAAGCCGCGGGTTTCTCCTCCGGTTTATCAGATGCTCCGCAGGCCGCAGGCTTCTCCTCCGGTTTGTCAGATGCACCGCAGGCGGAGCCACAAGCGCTCCCAGCCATATTCTTGTTCCAATCTGCTATGTTTGATAATGCCATTTCTTTGTACCTCCTTTAAATGATTTGGTTTCAGCCGGCACAATTGCCTTCTGTGATTTCCATTATACGGGCAGACAGAAACCTCACAAGTACACACTTTTTTGTAACCCTGGTTACTTTTGGGAAACGATTGGACAAATACGCGGTTTGCAGCATTTTAAAGATATGTAAATTTTTTGAAGTCTGTTCGTACTATATTGACAGAAAACAATATATAACATTATAATTAGAGCGTTACATATAATTTTGAATGCAACAACTATTATGAGAGGATGGATCATACATATGAGAAGGAAAGAAGACTTACCGGAATGCCCTGTAGCAACCACTGTCAGTATGATTGGAAATAAATGGAAGCTTCTCATCATACGGAACCTTCAAGCACGGCCATGGCGGTTCAATGAGCTCCAGCGGAATCTGGAAGGTATCAGCCAGAAAGTCCTGACAGACAGCCTGCGTTCGATGGAAGCAGACGGAATTATCACAAGGACTGTCTATGCGGAAGTTCCGCCCAGGGTCGAGTATGCACTGAGTGAACTCGGGGATTCCCTGTGTCCTGTCATGGATGAAATGAAAAAATGGGGACTCATGTACAAAAATCTTGCAGAATAGATGAAAGAATAATAACAACGGATGCCCAGTATTGCCGGACATCCGTTGTTAAAGAAGGTACTTTAAACAAATAGCTTACGCACTGAGTATTGGCATTGAAATACCGTTGATATACGCATAGCCTGCCTTAGAAGCTGCATATCTTTGCATCTGTTCCTCAAAGGATTCGATCCTCTGACGAGCTTCAAAAGCTTTCTCCTGTTTTGTCTGCTTTACCCAATTGTTCTTCATTGCCGTATAAATAGATTCGGCCTTTCTTCCCATTGCGATATTATTATGCTTTTTCATTTTTTCTCCTCCTGTCATTATCATGAATGTTGATTAATATTGACAATGCTATAGTAGCATAGTTTTGTTGAGGATTATTGCATATTTGTTGGAAAAATAATATAATAGTTAGGAAAGGAGTACAGGATATGTTTGGGATTGTGAAAGAAAAAGAGCTCAGATATTTAGAATACCTTCACCGGGAAGAGGCGTACAGACATCATACCAATACGGAGGATATGTACCAGTATGACCTTCTTAGGATAGGTGATCCGAGAGCGGTTAAAGAGGGCGTCAGGATGTTTTCTTCCAATCTTACGGGACATATTTCGGATGACCCTCTGCGTAATTACAAATACCTTTTTGTTGCAGCCGCCACACTGGCCAGCCGCAGCGCCATTGCGGGAGGAATGGACACAGAGCGGGCGTACAATATCAGCGACCTGTACATCCTGAGAATGGATACTTTGCAGAGCGTGGAAGAGGTGAAAACGCTTCATGCGGATATGATGGCCTATTATACAAAGGCAATGGCTGCGCTTGATAAATTAAATGTCTATTCCAAGCCGATTGTTTTATGCATTGACTATATCTACGATCATCTGCATGAGGCGATCCGCATCGAGGATCTGGCGGCACAAGTAGGACTGAACAGGAGCTATCTGTCAACACTGTTTAAAAAGGAGACCGGGAAGTCTGTTTCCGGCTACATTCTTTCAAAAAGGATGGAAGCGGCACAGAATATGTTGAAGTTTTCAGATTATTCTTATGCTGAGATTGCCTCCATCCTTGCATTCAGTTCCCAAAGCCACTTTACCCGGGTGTTCCGAACCCAAACAGGATACACCCCCAAACAGTTCCGGGATAAATATTTCCGCCATATTGAAAAAATGAGTAATATAAGGTAGG